>JAWWOJ010000333.1:0-9858 GCA_033851885.1 Frankiales bacterium
GGTGAAGGTCTTGGCGTCGATCTCGGCCGTCCAGTCGGTGCCCATGTGGCGCTTCACGGACCGGATGGTGCGCTCGACGTTGGTGACCGCCTGCCGCTTGGCGACCTCGCCGACCAGGACCTCGCCGTTCTTGGCGAAGGCGACGATGGACGGCGTCGTGCGGGAGCCCTCGGCGGTGGCGATGCCGGTGGGCTCGCCACCCTCGAGGACGCTGACGACGCTGTTGGTGGTGCCGAGGTCGATGCCGACTGCTCGTGCCATGTGTGTGGTCCCTTGCTGACGGAGTTGAGTGGTACGGGCTCATGTTGCCCGACATCCCTTCCAACGGTCAACACAACCTGAGTGTTCCCGGCTCAACCCTCGGGGGTGAGAGGCTGGGGCAGTGCTGAGGGAGCTGCGCGGCCACCACGGTGGGCCGCACCTGGGGACCCGGGCGCTCGCGCTCGTCCTGGCCCTGCTGCTCGGCTTCCCGCTCACCGTGGTGCTGTGGCGGGTCGGCAGCTATCTGCTCGGCACCGTCCTGTAGGCCCGGGTAGGCCGGGTAGGCCGGGTAGGCGGTGAGCCGCTGCACGCCCCCGCGTAGGCTCGCGCGTGCTCCGCAGGCGTGGCACCACCAGGAGGACGTGTGGACAGGCAGACAACGGCTGACCAGATCATCCGGCTCGTCATCGGGCTCGGGATCATCGCCGTCAGCCTTGCCGTCGCAGGACGGCGGATGCTGTTCCTGGTCAAGCTGATCGGCAGCGGCCAGCCGGCCCCCGGTCGCCTCAGGGACGTTCCGAAGCGGCTCTGGATCCAGGCCGTCGAGGTGTTCGGCCAGCGCCGGCTGCTCAAGTGGAACATCCCCGGCGTGGCCCACTTCGTGACCTTCTGGGCCTTCATCGTCCTGACGCTGACGATCATCGAGGCCATCGGCGCGCTGTTCGACGCGCACTTCTTCATCCCGATCATCGGCCGCTGGCGGGGCGTCGGCCTCGCCGAGGACCTCATCGGCACCCTGCTGCTGGTCGCGCTGCTGACCTTCGCCGTCATCCGCCGCGAGAACGACCCGGCGAAGCAGGAGCGGTCGTCACGCTTCTACGGCAGCCACACCGGTCCGGCCTGGCTGGTGCTGTTCATGATCTCGATGGTCGCGATCACGTTGTTCGGCTACCGCGGCCCGCAGATCAACAACGGCACGTTCCCGTACCAGGACAACCCGTGGTGGACCTTCACGTCGAACCTCGTCGCCAAGGCGCTGCACCCGCTCGGCCACAACGTCAACGTGGTCCTGGAGACGTTCTTCATCCTCGCCCAGATCGCCGTCATCTTCGGCTTCCTGGTGATCGTCGTCTACAGCAAGCACCTGCACATCTTCCTGGCACCGATCAACGTCAGCACCAAGCGCTACCCGGACCCGGACACCCCGAGCCTCGGCCCGCTGCTGCCGATGATGAGCAACGGCGAGGTGCTCGACTTCGAGAACGCCGACCCGGAGAACGACGTGTTCGGCGTCGGCAAGGTCGAGGACTTCACGTGGTCGGCGATGCTCGACATGGCCACCTGCACCGAGTGCGGCCGCTGCCAGTCGCAGTGCCCGGCCTGGAACACCGGCAAGCCGCTCAGCCCGAAGCTGCTCATCATGGGCCTGCGCGACCACCTGTTCGCGAAGGCGCCGTACCTCCTGGCGACCGACAAGGAGGCGGCGCTCGCGTCGGCCGCCTCGGTCACCGAGCAGGAGCACCACAACCACGAGGTGCCGGAGAACGGCTACGGCCGGATCCTCGGCTCCAACAAGGAGCAGTACGAGCGGCCGCTCGTCGGCGACGAGGCCTCGGGCGGCGTCATCGACCCCGACGTGCTCTGGTCCTGCACCACCTGCGGCGCCTGCGTCGAGCAGTGCCCCGTCGACATCGAGCACGTCGACCACATCCTCGACATGCGCCGCTACCAGGTGCTCATCGAGTCCGCGTTCCCCAGCGAGGCCGGCGTGATGCTGCGCAACCTCGAGAACAAGGGCAACCCGTGGGGCATGAACAACAGCTCCCGCACCGACTGGATGGACGGTCTCCCCTTCGAGGTCAAGGTCGTCGAGGGCACCATCCCGGACGAGGTGGAGTACCTGTTCTGGGTCGGCTGCGCTGGCGGTCTCGAGGACCGGTCGAAGAAGGTCAGCCGCGCGTTCGCCGAGCTGCTGCACACCGCCGGCGTCGAGTTCGCGGTTCTCGGCGCGAGGGAGTCCTGCACCGGTGACCCGGCCCGTCGCCTCGGCAACGAGTTCGTGTTCCAGATGCTCGCCCAGCAAAACGTCGAGGTCCTCAACTCGGCCGGCGCCTCCCGCGACACCGGCGTGAAGATCGTCGCGACCTGCCCGCACTGCTTCAACACCATCAAGAACGAGTACCCGCAGCTCGGCGGCGACTACGAGGTCGTCCACCACACGCAGCTGCTCGGCAAGCTCGTCGCCGAGGGCCACCTCACGCCGGTCGAGCCGGTCGACAAGACCGTGACCTACCACGACCCCTGCTACCTGGGCCGGCACACCCGGGTCTACACCCCGCCGCGCGAGATCCTCGAGGCCGTCCAGGGCCTGGTCACCACCGAGATGCCCCGCTGCAAGGAGCGCGGCTTCTGCTGCGGCGCCGGCGGTGCCCGGATGTGGATGGAGGAGAAGATCGGCAAGCGCATCAACGTGGAGCGCACCGACGAGGCCCTCGCCACCGACTCCGACATCATCAGCACCGCGTGCCCGTTCTGCATCACGATGCTGAGCGATGCCGTCACGGCGAAGAAGCAGAGCGGTGAGGCCCGCGAGGAGATCGAGGTCCTCGACGTCAGCCAGATCCTGGCCCGGTCGCTGAAGAAGCCCGTTCCCGTCGGCGCCGGCCCGGTGGCGGCTACCTCCGAGGCACCGCAGCTCCCCCCGGAGGCACAGGGCGACGCCGAGGCCGGACCCTCGGACTAGTGGCCTGGAAGCGCCGCCCCGAGCCGCCCCTCGACCCGTTCGAGCGGGCGGCTCGGCGCGTCGATCCGCAGTACGCACAGCTGGCCGAGGCGGCGGTGCCGCCGAGCTCGTGGCGGGCACCCAGGTTGCTGCTCTTCTTCGGGATCCTCGTCGTGGCCGCTGCCGTCGCGAAGGGCGGCAGCAGCGCGACCCCGACCCTCAAGGCGTCCTGCACCACGCCTGCCTTTGCGCTCGGGTCGACGACCATCGACCACGATGCCCCCGTCACCTGGTCGGCGTCGGGGCCGCAGACCGCTCGGGTCGCGCTGGCACTGGACAGCCCGACGGCACCGACGCCGGCACTGCTCGACGGGCCCACGCTGCTCGACGGCTGTCTCGTCCACGGTTCCTTCGCGTTCCACGCCACGCCCGGCGCCCACACGGTGACCGCGTTCCTGCTGGGAGGCGACGGCAGCACCCGGGTCATCAGGACAACGGCAGTGACCGTCCGCTGACCTGGATCTTTGGGGCGACTACCTGGGTAGTTCAGTCCGTGCCCAACGCTCCCGGTTAGCTGTTGTTACCCGCTCTGTCGCCTTCGACCGGAGGACAGCGAGGAGCCGCACCTCTCCTCGCTTGGCGAGCGGCCCTTCTCATCGGTCGCTCCTGACACGGGGCAGATGAACTGGCGTTACCTTGAGCGGTGCGTTTCCAGCCTGGGTGGCTGGTCGCTAACGGAACGTCTCCTACGATCCGGATCATGCGACGTTCCACAGGGCTGCTTTTGTGCGGGCTGCTGCTCTTCGGCATCGCGTCCTGCACTTCAAGTTCAGGTGATCGGCCCGTGTCTCGTCCTGTGACCTCCAGTTCAACTGAGACGTCGACGGAGGCCGCTATCTCGACGCCAACGGCAAGCCCGACTCCGCCTTTGCGAGCGGACCTCATGCACATTCGGGATGTCATTCACGCCAAGGGCTTCGAGACGACGGTCGAGGAACTCCAAGCAGCTGGGGGGTTCGCCCCCGGGTTGCTTGCTGTCCTCGTCGCCAAACCCACGGACCTTGGCAACGGTTTCCGCTGCGCCAACGTCTTCTTCTTCGCCAACGGCAATTACGCGGGCCGGGACAGCACGGCCTGTCACCTCTATCCCCAGATCAGCTGGGGGAACGACGCAGAGATCTCAGTGGTCTACCCGAGGTACGCGCAAAGCGACGCGACTTGCTGTCCGACCCTGGACCCGAAACGCGTAATATTCGGTCTATCGCACAGTCAGATGGAACCAGTGAGTGGCCGTCCCCCAAGCTCGTGAAGTGCCATTAGCCCTTCCGCGTGGAAGGGGCACGCGGGGGTCGAGGAACGCCGCCTCCCAACCGTCCAACACCGGCAGCGATGACTGGGTCGCTGGCGTCCCACAGCCTTCAGTTGGTCTAGGTGTGACCTTTCTTGGTTCCGGCTGTAACGGCTGGCGGTTGCCGGACACTTCTCAGTGCAGGCACAACAAGCGAAAGGGCGGCGCGTGTCGGACTTTGAGTCGGTGTACGCGCAGACCCGCCCTCAAGTCTTCGCGTATCTCCTGCGACGGGCGCGGAGTTCGGCCGATGCCGCCGATGCACTTGCTGAGACCTACACCGTGGCCTGGCGCCGTCGGGACGACATGCCGATGGACGACAAGAGCCTGCCCTGGCTGCTTGGTGTCGCGCGAAGGGTCCTGGCGAACCAGAGCCGGTCGGAGCGGCGCCGCTCTGCCCTCAGGGACCGCCTTCGGGCTGAGCTCCTGATTCAAGCCGACGCAGCGCTTCAGGTGCCGAGCGACGGACACCTGGACGAGGCCATCGCAAACGGGATGAAACGACTGAGCTGCTCCGACCAGGAGATCCTGACACTCGTCTCCTGGGAGCAGCTCGACCGTGCCGAGATCGCCATCGTGCTCGGCTGCAGCGCCGCGAGCGTGCGCGTGCGACTCCACCGAGCACGGCAGCGGCTCGTGAAGCATCTCGCCGCTGAGGGAATCACCGCGGCCACCCACCTGCCAAGTGCCCAGCGCATCAGGGAGTCCTCATGAAAGCCCACTGGACCGACCAAGCCGTCACGCTGCTAGATCCGGTCGACACCGCGTACCTGACGCCAGGGCCCGTCCTTGACCGGTCGGACTTGCTGTCTTCACCTAACGCGCGTCGGCGTCCCCGCTGGCCACTGGTCGCGGTCGGGGCGGTGGTGCTGCTCGGGGGCGCCAGCGCACTCGCCGCCACCCAGCTCGGTGGCGGTGACACCCACATCGTCAACCTCCAGTGCGTGACTCCCAGCGGCGACACCGCGGGCCAGGTCCGCACCGGCGATCCGATCGCGGATTGCGCGGCGATCTGGAAGCAGGAGTCCGACCTCCCCGTGCCGCCGCTGAAGGCCTACGTCTTCAACAACGTGACTTTCTACGTGCAACCAGCCAACTCCCCGGCTCCCACGGACCCTCGCATGAGGCCGCTGACAGGCCACACGCAGACCGACCCTGCCCTTACCGAACTGCAGTCGGCGCTCGCCGACCGACTCGCGGGCCCCGAATCACGGTGCATGACTACCGACGAGGCACGCGCGACCATCGCCTCCACCCTCACGCGGGTCGGCTTGAACGATGTCCCGATCACGCTCTTGAACGATCACGGCAAGCCACGCACCGCCGACGGCGCCACAGGCTGCGCAGACGCGGCCCTGGACACGAGCAGCGAACACACCGAGGTCGCGCTCTTCAGCGTCCCGGCTAGCCTCCGCGACGTGCCCGACAGGGACAGCACCTTCGTCAACAACCTGCGCGCGGCGGCCACGTCGTGCACAACGCTCAACGAAGCCATCGGCGCAGTTCGGCGCGTCGCAGCGTCCTCTGGGGTTGCATCTGACCAGCTGGACATCGCCTCTCGCGTCGACGAGGCAGCAACCTGCACCAGGATGTACGTCGAATACGGCGGCGAAATCCTCGTCAGCCTCACTGGGCCGCGCTGACCCAGCCCGCCTGCGCTGCACTCGACAACGGCGGCCTTAGCCGCCCTGCAAGTGCACGGCCACGACACGCACGCGAGCTAGGGAGGCGGCCATCGACAAACGATGACGCCGCCGGGCATGCTTCTCACTTCGCAAGGCATCGCGAACGAAGCGAGTGCTACCCGACAAGCCCGACGCTGCCAATACACACGGCGGAGAACGCTGCCTGTTCCTGTTCATGGCACCGCCGACTCGGCGTCGCGAAGCAATGTCGTTCTTCATCAGTGAGGCACCGGCTGGCAAGCTCCGAGAAGTTCGACGTACCCGGAGGGCTCGGCTGGATGTACGAGGGACTAACTGGATAGTCGGCCTGCGTCCAATTCTCATGCAGCGGTCGTTACTTGCTCTGCCGCGTCCGGCACCACCGCGGCAAGAACGTGGCTACCGTTTCGTCCTCGACCCCGGCTAGGGCGGGTCGGACCAGCCCAGGCGCCTGCCACCTGACGGAGGAGGAAAGGCGATGCCGAAACAGATCAAGGGCAATCCCCGGCGCAAGCCGCCGGAGCCCGCAGCGGACCACTCTGCTATCGACAAGTGGCTCGTGGAAATCATGCCGGCCATGCAACCGATCGTGAGGAGCTTGGACGCATCGATCCGGGCCGCGATCCCGAACCTGAGTTACGCCGTGAAGTTCCACCGCGCTTTCTACGGGCTGCCAGAACAGGGTTGGGTCATCGAGATCGCCCCGTACTTCAAGTCGGTCAACGTCTTGTTCCTCGGCGGAGCGGACTTCGAGCCGCCACCGCCTCTCGGGAGCACCGGGCGCACCCGCTATGTCAAGGTCACTACTGTCGAAGATGGACAGCGATCGGACCTACGCGCGTGGATGAAGATGTCCGGCCGCATTCCAGGGTGGACCTAACGAAGGCCAAGCAGAGCAGTCGTTACCCGCTGTCTGGGGCGAGCTGTTGGACATCAAAGCGTCGCTACTCACCCAGGCCGACGTACTCATCTGCCGCTCGTCGCGTTCCGGCCGATGTGGCATTCGAGCTGCATCGCTATGCGAGCCTGAGCTGACAGCATCGGGAATCCGAAATCCCGTGACCTTCTCAGTCGTGTTCATAACCGACGGGACCGTGGGGCGGGCGGGCCCTCGCCGCCGAGGCCGGCCGGTGGGGTTGACCTGGGTCAGAAAAGGTGGCTGGTCGCCAGCGTGATGATGACGGCGGCGGCGGCAGCGATGACGGCGAGGGCTTGTGCGGTGCCGGCCGCTCGGGTGCGGGTGCGGCCGGAGGTTGCGGCGAGGGACGCGGCGGCGAGGACGGGTGTGGCGCCGGACCAGAACGCGATGATGGACAGGGCGGCGACGATACCGAGGGTGGTGGCGGTCGTGGGGCTGGAACTCGCGGAGCTGGGCAGGACGACGCCGAACAGGATGCCGGAGAGGATGAGGCAACCGATGGCCGTGATGAGCGCGGGTCCGATGCCGCCGTTTTCGCCTGTGCTGACGTGGTAGTTGCCGGCGAAGATGATCGCGAGGGCGAGCGCGAGGCCGATGCCGGCGGCGACGGGTGCGGTGATCTGCAGCGTGCGGTGGCTGCTGTCGATGGTCATGGTCGGCTCCTGACGTCGGTCGAGGCGGGTACGGCTCATGTCAGGTGCTCGGAATTGCGGCGGTGCCGATGCCGGTGAGGGTGACGATGGCGCTCTTGGGCGGTGCTGTGCTGTTGGGGCCTTGGCAGGCACCGTTGGTGTCGCGCGCGCCGGTGATCGAGCCATGCGTGCTGAAGGTGCCCGAGCCGGTGGCACCGGTGTAGTCGCCGGTCGCGCCCGTGACGGTCCAGGTGCCGGTCCCGACGGTCTTGGCGCTCAGCATCCCAATTGTCAGCAGACGCCCATCACCCTGTAGCCGAGCGGGATCGCATCAGGGTCTCCGTCGATGCCACCTCCGTCCACGGCCCAGAACTCGTATCGCTTCTCGAGTACATCGACCCAGACGGCGAGAAGGGCAGCAATCGACCCGACGACGGGAGTGAAGGGATCGTCGGGGCACCAGTCATGCCGGCGCACGGAGACGGTTCCCCCCTGCGAAGCCTGTCGAACATCGACGAAGAGCACGCACGCGTCGGCGAAGGCTATCGGCAGCCAGGCCGGATGCCAGTCGCCTTCCCACTCGTCAGGATCAGGCTCGGGGTAGGGGCGCCCATTCGCCTGAAGGCGCTGAGACCGCATGGCGAGGGCTTGTGCCGAGCTAAGGAACTGCCAACCACCCACAACGACGCAGCTGTCCCAGCTGTTGTCACTATCCGTGCCGTCGTGCCACTGCCAGAGAAGCTTGACCTCCGCGGGCAGCGGTACTTCCAACGCGGCTTCGATGGCGGCGACTTGCTCATCGGTGAGCCCGCGTTGAAGGTGGTTTGCGATAGGCGCGTTCTGCTCCACCCACTGGGTCTCAAGACGAGGTAGAAGGTCGTCGAGCCAATGCTTCGTCGTCACGTACATGGCCGGACGATAACCCCGGGTTCCTGACCGGGCCGCCTTGAGCGAGCGACTCTCTGCCATGCGGTGAAGTAGCCGGATCTCCTCGCTTGGAGCGGCTCCCCTCTACGTCGTAGTTGCCGCCCCTGTTCGGCGTGCTCCCGTCGCTCCCACGGTAAGGAGCGCTCCTCCGAGGAGGATCACAGCGAGACTCGCTGTGATGACCGTCCTCAACGGAAAGCCTGTGAACGGAAGGGAAGCACGGAAGCGGAGGGGCACCGACGCAAATGCAGCCCCATCGGTCGCCACGAGCACGCAGGCCGACTCGCACATGTGACGCGGTGGGTTGGCCGCGTCAACGCCGATAGTTTGGACGACGTCTGTGGCGGAGGCGCTCACGCGGAACCTGACCTGCGCGCGACCGGACGCGTCGGTGAGGGTGAACGGTTGCCCTGCAAGCTCCCTGCCGCAGCCCCCGGGCCCCGCGCTTGTCGCAGTCGCACATTCCGTGAAGTACACCTTTTCACTCGGAACGAATCCGGCAGCCCGAACGAGAACCGATTGCCCGTCCACGAGGCTCGTCGCGGGAACAACTACAACGGCTGCAGCAGCCCGCGCCGGTGAAGATCCGAGCAATGCCAACAGCACCGCGACCAGCACTGCTGCACCCCGACTCACCCCGTTCACGAATGCAGCATGCAGCACGACGAGCACGCCGACCAGTAGGCACCGTGCACGCTGCTTCCTGGCAGGACGAGGAGCGCCTGCTCGACGCCCTGACTCCGCGTTCCTGCAGCCGAGGTAGTGCGTCACTACCTTGCGCGAGCCGAGGGCGCTCGCCCGGCCCGATGGCCCGGGGCACTTCTTCAGCCGGTGCGAGAAGGGGAACAACCCATCGGTGGCCCCTCAGCCGGGTTGCACACGCACCACCGTGTGGTCTCGGACAAAGATCGTGACCCTATTGGGCCAAAGGTCGGCGCTGAGGGCGGACTCCGTTTCTCCCGAGGGCGCGAGCAGGACGACCCGCAATACGAGCCCTTGCGCGTCAGCCGCCTCCTGCGCGCCCCTCTCGTTCATCCCGACGAAAGTCGGAGCCAACGCGCGAGTACGGGCACACTGCTCATCGCGAGATGTCACAGGAGGGAACGATAGCGGCGCACGACGCGCGACGGATCATCTTGTAGAACGCCGGTTCCCGAGCAGTGAGTAGGCGCTCTCGCGCTCGGGAGCGGCATTTCCTCGTCACGAGCTGATTCCCGTCAGTGCGCGGCGGTAGCGAACCTCAGATAGGACGACGTCCCCTCGATCGTCAGTCTTCAACGCCCCATCGGGTTGCCATCCGCGTCGGGCGTAGAAACCGCAGGCTCGGCGATTCGTGTCGAGAACCCAAAGCGTGACCTCCGCGAACTGTCCACGGAGAAGTTCGAGCCCAGCATCGTGCAGCTGTCGGCCGACACCGGTGTTCCACCACTCTGGCGCCAGGTAGA
>JAWWOJ010000573.1:0-7690 GCA_033851885.1 Frankiales bacterium
CCCGGTCGTCCGGCACGCCGAACGGCAGATCGTCGGCCGAGTCCGCACCGAAGAAGGTGTTCTGGCCGCTCGCCTTGAGGTGGTCGGTGCCGGCCTGCAGCACGCTCTTGGGAAGGGCCGTCCAGTACAGCTTGCCGGCCCTCCAGGCGGCTCCGGTCTCGGGGGCGTAGGCCGGGTCGGCCGCCCGCGCCACCGCCGCGACCGTGACGCGGTGCGCCTGGATGTGGTCGGGGTGCCCGTAGCCGCCGTTGTCGTCGTAGGTCACCACCACCTGCGGCCGGAGCTCCCTCAGCACCGCGACCAGCTCGCGGGTGGCCTCGTCCGGGTCGGCCTGCCAGAAGCAGTCCGGCCGGTCGTTCTGGGGGGTGCCCATCATCCCGCTGTCGCGCCACCGGCCGGCGCCCCCGAGGAACCGGTGGTCGCTGACGCCGAGGGCGGCACACGCCGCCGCGAGCTCGCCGATGCGGTGCTGCCCGAGCCCGTCGTCCCGGTCGCTGGCCAGGTGCGCGAGCTCCGGGACGAGGATCTCGCCCTCCTCGCCGAGAGTGCAGGTCACGAGCGTGACGTGGGCCCCCTCGGCGGCGTACCTGGCCATCGTTGCGCCGGTCCCGATCGTCTCGTCGTCGGGGTGCGCATGCACCAGCAGCAGGCGGCGGTCGGTCAAGGGGCTTGGCGCGGTCACTGCTTTCCAACGTTGAACATGCCGATGACGTCGTACACCGCGATCTTCTCGAGCTGATCTTGTCTTTCGAAGGCTGGCTGCGTCATGCCTGGGACTCTTCCACGTGTCCTGGCCGCTTCACGGCCGCGTTCACGACAGCCTCTTCGCCGCGCCACGACCGCGTTCCTGCAATCTCACCCAGCACGTCTGGCCGGGCACGCTCAACGCGGGCAAGGCCAGCAGGTTCGGGTGCGCGAGAGTTCAGGAAGGTGCTGTGACAGGCTCGCTGGGGCGGCCCTCAGTTCAGGGCCGGGTCGCTCGGGTAGGTGGCGGCGAGTGCCCAGGGAGGGCCCTGGCGGCGCAGGACACTCGGCCAGAGCTGCTCCGGGTCGGCACTGAAGCAGTCGAGCGGGAGGGCGTCGAGGACCCACCACCCGCCGTCGTCCACCTCCGCCTCGAGCTGACCGGGCGACCAGCCGGCGTACCCGGCGTAGACCCGCACCTCCTGGACCCGGTCGGCGGCGTCGGCGTCGAGATCGAGAGTGCCGAGCCAGGGCGCGCCGGGCACGACGACACAGGACTCGTCGGGGTCACCAGGGGCGAGTCGCCCGAGACAGATCGCGGCCGACTCCTGCACCGGTCCACCGAGGAACACCACCACGGGGTCGGGCGCGAGCAGCGCCCAGCCGGGCAGCACCTCGCCGAGCGGTGTCCCGGACGGGCGGTTGAGCACGACGCCGAGAGCGCCGTCCTCCTCGGAGTGCTGCACGAGCTGCACGACGGTCCGCGAGAAGTTCGGGTCCGTCAGTGCGGGTGTCGCCACGAGCAGCCGCCCCGACCAGCTCACCCCTCCAGAGCCGCCTTCGCGCGCTGCCCGCGGTTGCGCTGGCGGTCCTGCGCGGACAGCTGCACCTTGCGGATGCGGACGGTCGCCGGCGTCACCTCGACGCACTCGTCCTCGCGGCAGAACTCGAGCGCTTGCTCGAGCGAGAGCTGCTTGTGCGGGATCAGCGGCACGAGGACGTCGGAGGAGCTCTGCCGCATGTTGGTGAGCTTCTTCTCCTTGGTGGCGTTGACATCCATGTCGTCGCTCCGGGAGTTCTCACCGACGATCATGCCCTCGTAGACCTCGGTGCCGGGGCCCACGAACATCGTCCCGCGCTCCTGCAGGTTCGACAGCGCGAAGCCGGTCGTGGGACCACTGCGGTCGGCCACCAGCGATCCCGAGGGACGGGTGCGGATGTCGCCGTGCCAAGGCTCGTAGCGCTCGTGGACGTGGTGCAGCAGGCCGGTGCCGCGGGTCTCGGTGAGGAACTCGGTGCGGAAGCCGATGAGACCGCGGGCGGGTACGAGGTACTCCATCCGGATCCAGCCGGTGCCGTGGTCGACCATCTGCTCGAGCCGGCCCTTGCGCAGCGCCATCAGCTGGATCAGGACACCCTGGTAGTCGGCCGGTGCGTCGATGGTCAGCCGCTCGACGGGCTCGTGGATCTTGCCGTCGATCATGCGGGTCACGACCTGCGGCTTGCCGACGGTCAGCTCGAACAGCTCACGGCGCATGACCTCGACGAGGATCGCCAGCTGCAGCTCGCCGCGGCCCTGCACCTCCCAGGTGTCGGGTCGCTCGGTCGGGTTGACGCGGATGGAGACGTTGCCGACCAGCTCCTTGTCGAGGCGGTCCTTGACCATGCGTGCCGTCAGCTTCTTGCCGCTCCTGCCGGCGAGCGGGCCGGTGTTGATGCCGATCGTCATCGAGATGTTGGGCTCGTCGATGGTGATGAGCGGCAGCGGGCGCGGGTCGTCAGGGTCGGCAAGGGTCTCGCCGATCGTGATCTCCGGGATGCCCGCGATGGCGACGATGTCGCCGGGACCGGCCTCGTCGATCGGGACGCGGGTGAGCGCCTCGGTGCCGAGCAGCTCGGTCAGCTTGACCCGCTCGATGGTGCCGTCGTGCTTGCACCAGGCGACGGTCTGGCCCCTCTTGATCCAGCCGTTGTGGATGCGGAGCAGCGCGAGCCGACCGAGGTACGGCGAGGAGTCGAGGTTGGTGACGTGCGCCTGCAGGGGCACGTCCTCCTGGAAGGTCGGGGCGGGAATCGTGTCCCTGATGACCTGGAACAGCGCCTCGAGGTTCGGCTCGTCCGGGGAGTCGCCGTCTGCCGGGCGGTTCATCGAGGCCTGGCCGGTCTTGGCCTGGCAGTACACGATCGGGAAGTCGATCTGCTCCTCATCGGCGTCGAGGTCGAGGAACAGCTCGTAGGTCTCGTCGACGACCTCGGCGATGCGGGCGTCGGGACGGTCGACCTTGTTGATGATGAGGATGACGGGCAGCTTCTGCTGCAGTGCCTTGCGCAGCACGAAGCGGGTCTGCGGCAGCGGGCCCTCGGAGGCGTCCACGAGCAGAGCGACCCCGTCGACCATCGACAGGCCGCGCTCGACCTCACCGCCGAAGTCGGCGTGGCCGGGGGTGTCGATGATGTTGATGAGCAGGTCGCCCTGCTTGTCACGGTGCCGGACCGCGGTGTTCTTCGCGAGGATCGTGATGCCCTTCTCGCGCTCGAGGTCCATCGAGTCCATCACCCGGTCCTGGACCGCGCCCTCGTCCTGCTGGTGCTGCGAGTAGGCCCCTGACTGAAGCAGCATCGCGTCGACGAGTGTGGTCTTGCCGTGGTCGACGTGCGCGACGATCGCGACGTTGCGGATGTCGTTCCGCGACTTGCGGACATCGTCCGACGGAGTGGGCATGGCTGACGGTTCTCCAAGCACAGGGGGAAGGGGCGCCGGGCCATCCTACCGAGCGTCACCCCTGGGCCCTCGGCTCGTTGAGCGGTGTGACGTCCGTCCCAGGAGGCTTCGTGCTGCGCCGCGCCGCTGTGCTGCTGAGCGCCGCTGTCGCCCTGGCCGCGGCACCGCACGCGACCGCGACGACGAGGACGTCGAGCGTGCAGCTGCCGATCGTCACCCTCATCGACAGCGGCGTGAATGCGACCCACCAGGAGTTCGACTACCGCGGCAGGTCCTCGACGTCCGACCAGTTCGTCGGCTGGTGGGACTTCAGCGCCGAGAAGAAGGGCAAGGACGTCCTCCCGGCCCCCGGCCAGGGCTGGGACACCCAGGTCAAGGATCCCTACGACAGCTTCGGCCACGGCACCCTCACGGCGTCCATGGCCGGCGGCCGCAACGTCTCCAGGGAGAAGACGCCGTCGGCCTACCCCGGTGCCAAGCTCGCGATCGCCAAGGTCACCTACTGGGCCGGCAGCAGCACCGACAAGCAGACCGCGATCGACCCCTACGCGATCGCACCGGCGATCCACTGGGCCGTCGACACGGTGCACACGGACGTCATCAGCCTCTCCATCGGCTCCGTCATCCCCGTACCCGCACTCGTCGACTCCGACGTCTACGCCGCGATCCACTACGCCCGCAGCCACGGCGTCCTCGTCGTCGTCTCCAACGGCAACGGCTGGGCCGACCTGGGCCGCGTACCAGGCGACCCCGGCTGGGCCAGCAACTACGCGTCCTCCCCCTATGCGCTGGCCGTCGGTGCCCAGGGCTCGGCCGGGTTCATCAACTCGACGGACCCCGAGGTCGCGGCCGTCTACGCGATCGTCGGGCCCAGCAACACCAGCAATACCGGCTACACCTCCAACGGCGGCACGTCGTTCGGGACGCCCTACGTCGCGGGCTTCGCCGCAGCCGCGCTGCTGGCATCCCGCCAGGGCGGCCACCCCCTCGGCGTCGACGCGCTCGAGCAGTTCGTCAAGGACAGCAGCGTCGACACCACGCTGCCTCCGCAGACCGAGGGCTACGGCGCCGTCAGCCAGGCGCAGCTGCCCGCCGCGCTCGCCAACGCCCGGGCCGGCAGGCGTCCGACCCGGCCGTCGCCGGACGTCTCGGCGCTCTACGTGGACGGCGTGGTGGGCACCCTCCGGCTGCTCTGGACCACCGGTACCTAGGCTTGGGGCTGTGAGCGAGCAGCGTGCGCTGGCAGCCCTGGGAGACCTCCCGCACTCCGTGCTCCGGCACGGCCCGGTCCGCAGCCTCGAGGAGGCGGCGACCGCCCGGGGCGTGTCACCCGCCGCGGTGGTCAAGACCCTCGTCGTACGGCGGGGCGCGGCCGATTACCTCTTCGTGCTGGTTCCCGGCGACAAGCAGCTCAGCTGGCCGAAGCTGCGCGCCGTCCTGGGGGTGAGCCGACTGTCACTGCCGCCGGCTGACGAAGCCCTCGAAGCGACCGGCTATGAGCGCGGCACCATCACCCCCTTCGGCAGCACCACGGCCTGGCCCGTCGTCGCCGACAGTGCCGTCGTGGGTCAGGAGATCACGCTCGGGGGTGGCGCCCATGGGGTGGCCGTGAAGCTGCAGGCCGACGACGCGCTCGCCGCGCTCGCGGCCCAGGTCGCGGACGTGACCGAGTGAGCCATCCGCACGAGCCGGTGCACCAGGTGCTCGACTCCCGCACCTTCGAGGTGGGCGACGGCACAGAGGTGCGGCGACTGGTCCCCCAACGGCGGCTGCGCACCGTCGGCGCCTGGTGCTTCGCCGACCACTACGGACCTGACGACGTGACCGGTGCGGCGGGCATGCAGGTGCCGCCGCACCCGCACCTGGGCCTGCAGACCGTGAGCTGGCTGCTCGAGGGCACGATCGTGCACCGCGACAGCCTCGGGTCGCTGCAGCGCGTGGGTCCGAGGGAGCTGTCGCTCATGACGAGTGGCGACGCGATCTCGCACGCCGAGGAGTCGCCGCCGGACCGGCCGCCGGTGTTGCACGGCGTGCAGCTCTGGGTCGCGCTGCCCGAGAGCAGACGGCACGGCGTCCCCGCGTACGAGCACCACACCGACCTCCCGCAGGTGACGCACGGCGCCCTCACTGCGACGGTGTTCCTCGGGACCCACGCCGGCGTGACGAGCCCTGGCAGCACCTGGTCGCCGCTGGTGGGGATGGAGGTGGTCGGCGACGGGGTGTTGCCGCTCGAGCCCGGCTGGGAACACGTCGCGTTCGCGCTGGACGGCACCGCGGAGGTCGACGGCGGCGCCGCGGAGGTCGGCGAGGTCGTTGCGCTCGGCGCCGGCCGGGAGGACCTTCAGGTCGCCGGACACCTGATGGTCCTGGGCGGTGAGCCGCTGGAGGAGCAGCTCGTGCTGTGGTGGAACTTCGTGTGCCGCAGCAACGACGAGGTGGTGCAGGCGCGGGAGGACTGGGAGTCCTCGAGCGGGCGATTCGGGACGGTCGTCGGCTATCCCGGCCCGGCGCTGTCCGCGCCCCCGCTGGGGCCGGTGCGGCTGATGCCGAGGAGCTGACGCAGCTCGTCCAACAGCGGCGCGTCCACGGGGATCCACGGCACCTCATCGAGCTCGTCGGCGGAGAGCCAGCGGTGCGCGTCGTGGTCGACCAGCTGCGGCTCCCCGACGACGTCGACGCAGACGTACACCCGCAGCACCGCGGTCTCGCCGATGAGGAGATCCCCTCCGAGCCGGTCACCGATGACCGCCGTGACGCCGAGCTCCTCTGCCAGCTCGCGGCTGAGCGCCCCGTGGTCGGACTCCCCTTCCTCGACCTTGCCGCCCGGGAACTCCCAGAAGCCCGCCAGGTGCGGGGGTCCGGTCCGACGGCTCGCGAGCACGCGGCCGTCCCGCACCAGGGCTGCACCGACGACGCTGACCCGCACGAGGAGTCATCCTGCCCTGCCAGGGGTAGGGCCTGGGCGTGACCACCCTCCTGGACGACACCCAAATCGCCGACACCCTCGAGTCACTGCCCGGCTGGACGGGTGACAGCACCGGGCTGCGCCGCGAGCTGCAGCTCGACCCCACGAAGGACGCGGAGCTGCGCCGACAGATCGGCATCGACGGCGAGGCCATGGGGCACGTGCCGTCGTTCGAGAAGACCAACGGAGGCACCCTCATCGTCCTGCGGACCGACGACGCGGGCGGCGTGACCGAGCTCGACGTCGTGATGGCCAGCCACATCAGCGACCTCGCCCACCGGCTGTCGGCCGACGAGCCCGGGGTCGACGCCGTCCGCACAGACGAGACGGTTGCGGTCTTCCGCGCCGCCGACAACTCCGACGAGGTCGAACTCCCCCGCACCAACACGGCGATGCTGGAGTCCTAGCCGGCGTCCTCCTCGAAGGCCCTGAGGACGTCCCGGGGCACTCGCACCTGGGGCACCGGGCCGAGCAGCCACACGGCGTCCTGCGGCCGGGACGGCGCGATCAGCGCGCCCTGATGACCCCCGCGGCCCACGACCAGGACGAGGTCCGGCGCGTCCAGCACACCGCGGGCCTCCGCGGCGAACCGGACCGGGGTGCGCAGCACCAGGCTCTGCCCGTCGGCCAGGCGGGCCTCGAACCACGACTGCTGCGCCGACCCCAGCAGCGGGATCCGGTCGGCCCGTCGCGGCACCCGGACGGGCACGACCTGCCCGGCATCGATTCCTGCCTGCACGCCGCGGACGATCCGGCGCGGCGTCGTCATCGTCACCACCAGGAACGCGAGCGGCACCGCGCTGAACACCAGCGCGACCGTCGCGGCGGCGTCCTCGTCGAGGTACATCCAGTAGTTCGCCGCGGAGAGCAGCAGTGTGAGCAGCGGGATGAGGACCAGCGTGTACGCCGTCCAGCGCAGCCGCTGGAAGACCGGCTGCGGCCCCGCCCAGGCCGACACGGGAGGCACGTGAGGTCGCGGGACCTCGACCGCCAGGACGGCCTGCACGAGCTGCGTCACGAGGCGGCGGTGTGGCAGCCAGACCACGACGACCGGCAACGTGGCGACCAGCACGCCCAGGATGAGGAAGGTGATCCGGATGCTGAGCTCGGTCTCGCTGCCGTCGAGCTGCGGCACGAAGCCGGCGGAGAGCAGCAGCACTGCCGACACCCACACGACCGTGAGCGCCGCCGCCAGCACGATCCGCCGCACCGAGCTCCCGTGGCGAACGGCGGGCAGCACAGCGCCTGAGCTCGTCCGCGTCACACGACGCAGTGTGCCGCTAGCGGGCTGAGAGCTCCTTGTACTCCCGCTCGCGGGG
>JAWWOJ010000373.1:0-12117 GCA_033851885.1 Frankiales bacterium
GGACGTGATCGCCTTCGCCATGGCCCCGAGGAGCTCGGCCTGCGCGTCGAAGTGGTCGGGGACGGTGACCTCGAGGTTGACCTTCAGGCCACGGGTGGTCCACCTGCGTGCGGCACCGATGTCGTGCATGGCCCACGTCACGCTGTCGAACTCGTAGGGCTCGTCCGCCGGGCTGCCGGCCTTCACCCCGCAACGCACCGCGATCGCGGGGTCGCTGCCGTAGGCCGTCGTGGTGGTGGAGTCGGGGACCGTCGGCCGCCTCGTGACTCCGGCCGCGAGGTCCTTCGGAAGCTGCCCCTTGAGGTCGGCGCACGACAGCAGGGTCTGGGCGGAGAGACCGTTGACGGCGGGGACGGAGACGGCATCGCTGGGCGTGCTCGCGCCGCCTGTGCAGCCGGCCAGCAGGACCAGCGGGAGCAGCCCTAGAGGTGGACGACGGGGCACGTGAGGGTGCGTGTGATGCCGTCCACGCCCTGGATGCGGGCGACGACGAGCTTGCCGAGCTCGTCCACCGACTTCGCCTCGGCGCGCACGATCACGTCGTAGGGACCGGTGACGTCCTCGGCCTGCGCGACGCCCTCGAGCTTCGAGATCGCCTCGGCGACAGCAGCCGCCTTGCCGACCTCGGTCTGGATGAGGATGTAGGCCTGGACCACGGCTGCGGACCTCTTTTCTGGAAGGCTGCTCGGCGTGGGCGACGCTACCGCACGCGAGGTGGGTGAGTTCGGGTTGATCGCTGCCATCACCGCGCGGCTGCCCCTCACCGACGTGGTGCTGCTCGGACCCGGCGACGACGCCGCCATTGTCGCGACCCCCGACGGTCGCGTCGTGGCCACGACCGACGTCCTGGTGGAGGGCGTGCACTTCCGGCGGGACTGGTCGTCGGGTTACGACGTCGGGCGCAAGGCGGCCGCTGCCAGCCTCGCCGACGTGGCTGCCATGGGCGGGGTCGCGACCGCCCTACTGGTCGGCCTGGCCGCGCCGCCCGACCTCCCCGTGCAGTGGGCGCTCGACCTGGCCGATGGACTGCGTGACGAGTGTGCCGTCGTCGGCGCAGCGGTGGTGGGCGGCGACACGGTCACCGCCGACCAGATCGTCGTCGGTGTCACGGCGCTCGGCAGGGTCGACCGCTGGGTCACGCGTTCCGGAGCACGTCCGGGTGACCTGGTCGTCGTGGCGGGCCGGCTCGGGCACAGTGCCGCGGGCCTCCGGCTGCTGCAGCAGGGCTTCACCGAGGGCGCCCTCATCGACGCACACCGGCGCCCCCAACCCCCTTACGCCGTAGGCCCTCAGCTCGCCGCCGCCGGTGCGACGGCGATGTGCGACGTGAGCGACGGCCTCGTCAACGACCTCGGCCACATCGCCCGCGCGAGCGGCGTGCGGATCGACCTTGAGCGCGGCGCGCTGCACGACGGCGAGGTCGGCGAGGCAGACGTCCTGGGTGGGGGAGAGGACCACGCCCTGGTCGCCACCGTCGCACGGCCCGTCGAGGGCTGCCGGGTCATCGGCCGCGTCGTCGAGGGCGAGGGCGTCACCGTTGACGGGCAGCCGGTGACGGCGGGGTGGGAGCACTTCTCGTGAAGCGCGTTCTCGCCGTGGGTGGCAGCGACTCGGGGGGCGGCGCCGGCATCCAGGCCGACGTCAAGACCCTGCACGCGCTCGGTGTCCACGCCAGCACCGTCGTCACCGCGGTCACGGCTCAGAGCTCCACCGCTGTGCTCGACGTGCACGACGTCCCCGTCGACAGCATCCGTGCGCAGCTCGCTGCCGTGCTCGACGATCTCGGCGCGGACGTGGTCAAGACCGGCATGCTCTCGGCCGCCGGAGCGGTGCTCGCGGTCGTCGAGGCCCTCGACGGACGGCCGCTCGTCGTCGACCCCGTCGGCGTCAGCAGCACCGGCCGGTCGCTGCTCTCGCCGGCAGCCCTGGAGCTGCTGCGCACCCGGCTGCTCCCGCTCGCCACGGTCGTGACCCCCAACCTGGCCGAGGTGGCTGCCCTCACCGGCCTGCACGTGGACCGCGAGGACCAGCTCGAGGACGCGGCCCGCGCCGTGCATGCCCTCGGACCGCAATGGGTCCTCATCACGGGCGGCCACCTTCCCGGCAACCCCACCGATCTGCTGTACGACGGCAAGCAGACCGTCCTCCTCGAAGGGGACCGGATCAGCACCGATCACACCCACGGCACCGGCTGCACCCTGGCCTCGGCGCTGGCCGGCTACCTGGCGCTCGGCGAGGACGTGCCGACGGCCACCCGCGACGCGAAGGTGTTCGTGACCGGCGCGATCCGGCGCGGCTACCCCCTCGGAGCCGGCCCGGGGCCGGTCAGCCCCTAGGCGTCCGGTGCTTCCCTGCTCTGGTGTGAGCTGGGTGCCTGCCAACACGCTCAGGTCCGGTGTCGAACCTCAAACCGGAGCAGGGAAGCTGCCGAGGGGGGCCGCCGGGACGGCACCTGATGACAGCAGAAGGCCCGGCCCCTCGCGGGACCGGACCTTCGGACGAGCCGGGAGCTAGATGGCGCGCACCTGGTCGGCCTGCGGGCCTTTCTGGCCCTGCGTGATCTCGAACTCGACGCGTTGGCCCTCGTCGAGGGAGCGGTAGCCGTCGGACTGGATCGCCGAGTAATGGACGAAGACGTCAGCGCCGCCCCCGTCCACGGCGATGAAGCCGAAGCCCTTCTCCGCGTTGAACCACTTCACTGCGCCCTGTGCCATGTGCCTGATCTCTCTCTTGCTGGACGGCGCTGCACGTGTTGCGAACGCCGAGTCGCGCGAGCCGGCGCCGGAGACGGGGCCCGCGGTACGTCCACGCGGGCGTGCACGATCGACCGAGGCGGAAGGTACACAAAGGAGCCCCCGTGCAACAGGGGAGGTGTGACGCGGGTGACACCCTCGTCACTGGCCGTCAGGCGCCGGGGACGACCTTCTGCGCCTTGATGCACGACGTGCAGGCGTTGACCTTCTTGGTGTTGCCGCCGCCGGCCGCGACCCGCACGGTCTGGATGTTCGGGAGCCACTTGCGGCGGGTGCGCCGGTGAGAGTGGCTGACGGACATGCCGAAGCCGGGTCCCTTGCCACAGACGTCGCAGGTCGCAGCCACGGTGAACTCCTGAGCGGGTCGAGTGAGATGTGCACGCCCAGCACCGCTGGGCAACCCCAACACGATAGCAGCCGGGATAACCTCCTCCCAAGGACGGAGGAGGGGCCCACCTTGCTGCAGGTGCTCGACGCGGCCGCGTTGCGGCAGTGGTGCACCGCGGGCCTCGAGGGCCTCACCGCCGCCCGCCAGGAGATCGACGACCTGAACGTCTACCCGGTCCCTGACGGTGACACCGGCACCAACCTCCAGCTCACCATGGCGGCCACCGTGCAGGCGATGCTGCACGCGCCTGCCGACCTGGCGTCCACCGTGCGTGCTCTGGTGCAGGGGTCGCTCATGGGGGCGCGCGGCAACTCCGGCGTCATCCTCAGCCAGCTGCTGCGCGGGCTCGGCGAGGGCCTCAGCGTGCCTGCGGGACCCGACGAGCTGCGGGCCGCCCTGGTGCGCAGTGCCGAGAGCGGCTACGCCGCCGTGGCCACTCCGGTCGAGGGCACGGTGCTCACGGTCGCGCGCGAGGCGGCGGCCGCCGCCCGCGGGACGGACCTCGCGCAGGTGGTCCGGTCCGCCCGGGTCGCCGCGGCGGCCGCACTCGCCCGGACCCCGGACCTGCTGCCAGCCCTGCGGTCGGCGGGCGTTGTCGACGCCGGTGGCCGGGGCTGGTGCGTGCTGCTCGAGGCTCTCGAGCGCGTCGTGACCGGCGAGGCGGTGCAGGCGGCACCGACCCTCGTCGTGCCGCGCAACCGCTCGGGACTGGCCGTCGCCCGCGAGTCCGGCAGCGACGCGTTCGGCTACGAGGTGCAGTTCCTGCTGCGGGAGGCGACGGCTGCCACCGTCGGCACCCTGCGGGAGGTGCTCGGTGCCCTCGGTGACTCGCTCGTGGTGGTCGGCGGTGACGGCCTGTTCAACGTCCACGTCCACGTGAACGACGTCGGGGCCGCGGTGGAGGCCGGCCTCGACGCGGGCCGGCCGTTCCAGGTGACGGTGACGCGGTTCGCCGACCAGATCGCCGCCGAGCCGCTGGGACGCGCTGTTGTCGCGGTCGCCACCGGCGAGGGGCTCACCAAGGCGTTCCTCGAGCTGGGAGCCGTCGTCGTCGAGGGCGGTCCGACCGCCAACCCCTCGACGGCGGAGCTCCTCCAGGCGATCGAGCGCTCGGGAGCCCGCGAGGTGGTGCTGCTCCCCAACGACGGCAACGTGCGGGCCGTCGCCCAGGCCGCAGCGGAACAGGCCCGGCTCGGCGGACGGTCCGTGGCCGTCGTACCCACTCGGTCCGTGGTGCAGGGCCTCGCGGCGGCGAGCGTTGCCGATCCCGGCAGGCCCTTCGACGACGATGTTGCGGCGATGGCGTCGGTCGCCGGGGCCACCCGCTGGGCCGAGGTCACGTCGGCGGTGCGTGCCGCCGAGACCGCGGCAGGGCCCTGCCAGGAGGGCGACGTCCTCGGCCTGCTCGACGGGACCGTCGTGCGCGTCGGCCAGGACGTCGACGACGTCGCCCAGGAGCTGCTGCAACGGCTCCTCGAGCCGGGTGGGGAACTCGCCACCGTGGTGGTCGGGTCCTGCGCTGATCCGGGGGTGGGAAACCGGCTGCGCACGTGGTTGTCGGAGGCGCACCCGAGCCTCGAGGTCGTGCTGCTGCAGGGGGACCAGCCCCACTACCCGTTGCTCCTGGCCGTCGAGTGAGGCTCGACACCCCGCTCACGAGGGTGCTCGGCCCCCCGACTGCGCGAGCTTTCGCGTCCAAGCTCGGGTTGACGACGGTGGGCGACCTCCTCCACCACTACCCGTTCAGGTACGCGAAACGGGGTGACTACAGCCCCCTTCGCGACCTGCGAGAGGGCGATCACGTCACGATCTCCGGCCGCGTGCTTCGGAGTGCCTTCCGGCAGACCGCGGGCGGCAAGTTCATCACCGAGATCCTCGTCACCGACGGGACCGGGAAGATCGTCCTGACGTTCTTCTCGAAGAACATCAACCTGGCCAAGTGGCAGGCCGGCCGGGTGCCGGAGGGGACCGAGAGCCTGTTCGCCGGCACCGTCAACCGGTTCAACACGACGTTGCAGCTGCTGCATCCGGAGGTCCTCGGAGACGAGGACGCAGCTGGCTTCGCAGGACAGCTGATCCCGATCTACAAGGCCGCCTCGAAGCTCCCGACGTGGAACATCGCCAAGGCCATGGCGGTGGTCCTGGACACCGTGGAGCTCGATGACGATCCGTTGCCCGCCGACCTGCGTGAGCGGTTTCATCTGCCGCCGTGGCGGGAGGCACTGCTCGCCGTGCACCGCCCGGAGTCCGAGGAGCAGGCGAACGCCGCCAAGGAACGGCTCAAGTGGGATGAGGCGTTCATCCTTCAGGTGGTGCTCGCCCAGCGCCGCAAGGCACTGGAGCTCCAAGGCGGCGTCCCGCGCGGCGGGACCCTCGGCGGGCTCAGGGACGCGTTCGACCAGCAGATGCCCTGGCAGCTGACGGACGGTCAGCTCGAGATCGGCAAGCTCCTCGAGAGCGAGCTCGCCCGGAGCCATCCCATGCACCGCCTGCTGCAGGGCGAGGTCGGCAGCGGCAAGACAGTCGTGGCGCTTCGGGCCATGCTGGCCGTCGTCGACTCGGGTGGGCAGGCGGCGCTGCTCGCTCCCACCGAGGTGCTCGCCCAGCAGCACCTGCACTCGCTCCGTGACCTGCTCGGTCCGCTGGCCATGGCCGGGGAGCTCGGCGGCTCGGACGTGGCGACCCGCGTCACGCTTCTCACCGGTTCGGTCCAGGCAGCGGCGCGCCGTCAGGCACTGCACGAGATCGCGTCCGGTGAGGCGGGCATCGTCGTCGGCACCCACGCCTTGATGAGCGAAGGTGTGGAGTTCCAGGACTTGGGACTCGTCGTGGTGGACGAGCAGCACCGCTTCGGTGTCGAGCAACGGGAAGCCTTGCGGGCCAAGGGGAGTCACCCTCACCTGCTCGTCATGACGGCCACGCCGATCCCGCGGACCGTGGCCATGACGGTGTTCGGCGATCTCGAGGTCTCAACGCTCCGTGAGCTGCCGCGGGGCCGGTCCCCCATCTCGACCGAGGTGGTCCGCACCCGCAGCGACGGCTTCCGCGCGGCGATGGATGCCGTTCTCGCGCAGGTCTCCCAAGGGCGGCAGGCCTTCGTGGTCTGTCCCCGCATCGGCGACGAGGAGGCCAAGCCGACCGAGGCCGACCGGCGGCCGGCGCTCGCGGTGCTCGACGTGGTCGACGTCTTGCGTGATCACTACCTGCCGGCTGTCCGGCTCGACGTGCTGCATGGACGGATGAGCAGCGAGGCCAAGGAGGAGGCCATGGCGCGCTTCGCCAGGGGCGACACCGACGTCCTGGTCTCGACGACCGTCATCGAGGTGGGTGTCGACGTCGCGAACGCGACCGTGATGGTGATCATGGACGCTGATCGCTTCGGCATCAGCCAGCTGCACCAGTTGCGCGGCCGCGTCGGCCGCGGTGAGCACCCCGGTCGCTGCTACCTCGCCACGGAGCTTCCCCTGGACAGCGTCCCCGGAGAGCGGCTCGCGGCAGTGGCTGCGACGAGCGACGGGTTTGCGCTCAGCGAGCTCGACCTCAGGGTGCGCCAGGAAGGGGACGTGCTCGGCACGGAGCAGTCCGGCAGTCGCACCTCTCTGCGCTTCCTCGCCCTGGACGATGTCCAGGTGATCCAGCAGACGCGGGTGGCGGCGACCGACCTCGTGGCCGAGGACCCGGAGCTGGCCAACCTTCCGTCGCTGCGCACTGCCGTCGACGCCCTGCTCGACGACGAGCACAAGGCCTTCATCGAGAAGGCGTAGTTCCCGTCGCGCGGACACCACGGTGCGAGAGGCGGGCGGCCGCAGGCAAGACTGGTGCGGTGACGCGGATCATCGCCGGGACGCACCGGGGGCGACGGCTGCAGGTGCCGCCCGGCATCGGCACCCGCCCGACCAGCGACCGGGCGCGGGAGGGGCTGTTCTCCAGCCTGCTCAGCCTCACCGACCTGGAGGGCGCGGTGGTCCTCGACCTGTACGCCGGGAGCGGTGCCCTCGGACTGGAGGCCGTCAGCCGCGGGGCCGCCAGCGCCACGCTCGTCGAGGACGACCCGATCGCGCTGCAGGTCCTGCACGGCAACGTCGAGGAGACCGGACTGGCCGCGACGGTCGTGGACGCCGACGTGAGCCGGTTCCTGGAGGGGCCGGTCTCGCCGTACCGCCTGGTGCTCGCGGACCCGCCGTACGCCACGGAGGTCGACCTGGGGACCGTCGTGCCCTGGGTGGAGCCCGACGGGATCGTCGTCGTCGAGAGAGCGACCAGAGGTGCCGACCCGGTGGCTCCCGAGGGACTGGAGCCCGAGCGGTCCAGGCGCTACGGGGAAGCAACCCTCTGGTACTTTCGCCGATCATGAGACGGGCCGTCTGCCCCGGGTCCTTCGACCCGGTGACCCTCGGGCACCTCGACATCATCGGGCGGTCCGCACTCCTCTACGACGAGGTGCTTGTCGCCGTCGGGCTCAATGCCAGCAAGCGCCGGATGTTCTCCTTCGACGAGCGCACCGACATGCTGCGAGACGCCACGAAGCAGTGGGACAACGTCACCGTCACGAGCTTCGACGGCCTCATCGTCGACTTCTGCAAGCAGAACGACGTCCAGGTCATCGTGAAGGGCCTGCGCGCCATCAGCGACTTCGACTACGAGCTGCAGATGGCGCAGATGAACCACGGCCTGCAGGGCGTCGAGACGATGTTCATGACGACCAACCCGCTGTACTCGTTCCTGTCGTCCAGCCTGGTCAAAGAGGTCGCGACGTACGGTGGTGACGTGTCCAATCTCGTGCCGGACGTGGTTCACCAGCGACTCATCGAGCGCGTACGAGAACAGAGCTAGTCCCAGCCCCGGAGGCCCCTGTGGACGACTACATGAACCATGTCCACGCCAAGCTCGCCGAGATCACCCAGCTCGTCGAGGGAGCCCGCGCGATGCCGATGTCGGCGTCGTGCGTGGTCAACCGCGCGGACGTGCTCGCGCTGCTCGACGACCTCGAGTCGCTGCTGCCGGCGACGATCACCCGGGCGCAGGAGGTGCTCGGCGACAAGGAGAGCGTCGTCGAGGAGGGTCGCCGGGAGGCCGAGAAGATCGTCGCGGCCGCCCGCGCCGAGCGCCGGCGGCTCATCGAGGCCACCGACGTCCACGTGGAGGCCGCGACTGAGGCTGAGCGCGTGCTGGACGAGGCCAGGCAGTCCGCCGACGCGATGCGGGTCGAGGTCGAGGACTACGTCGACGCCAAGCTCGCCAACTTCGAGATCGTGCTCACCAAGACGCTCAGCGCGGTGGAGCGCGGCCGTCAGAAGCTGTCCGGCCGGCATGAGCTCGAGGCCCTCCGCCAGCAGGCCGCGGAGCCCGACGGGTTTCTGGAGGAGCCGCTCGCTCGGTGAATCGCCGCTGACTCCGCTACGCTGGTAGGCGGACTCGCCCGAGCCCGGAGACCCACATGCCCGAGAACAGGAAGCAGCAGCACCGCCTCGATCCCCGCAACCCCTTCGTCCTCGACACTCGAGAGCTGGGGCGGCGGCCGGGATCGATGCGGGAGGTGCAGTTCTCTGTCCCCGCGCCTGGAGGCTTCGAGCTCGCCGACCTGATCGGTGTGCCCGTCGGTGCCGATCTCGAGCTGGACCTCCGGCTCGAGAGCGTCATGGACGGCGTGCTGGTCAGCGGCACCGTCACGGCGCCGGTGTCCGGGGAGTGCGGACGGTGCCTGTCCGACGTCAGCGACACGCTGCGCGTCAGGGTCCAGGAGCTGTTCATGTACCCGGAGGCCGCCACCGAGCACGACGAGCAGGACGAGGTCTCGCAGCTGCATGGCGACTTCCTCGATCTCGCTCCGATGCTGCGGGACGCGGTGGTGCTCGCACTGCCGCTCAACCCGCTGTGCCGGCAGGACTGCCCGGGGCTCTGCGCCACGTGCGGAGAGCGCCTGGACGACCTGCCAGACGACCACAGCCATGCACAGACCGACGCCCGCTGGGGTGCCCTCGCCGGGCTCCTCCAGCAGACCGAGCAGGAGAACTAGAGATGGCCGTTCCGAAGCGCAAGATGTCGCGCAGCAACACCCGCTCGCGCCGTGCGCAGTGGAAGTCGGGCCTCCCGACGCTCACCAAGTGCGACCGTGGCCACACCACGCTGCCGCACACCGTTTGCCCGGAGTGCGGACGCTACGACAAGCGCACCGTTCTCGACGTCTAAGCAGAGGTCTGATCCTCGCGTGCGCGTCGCCCTCGACCTCCTCGGTGGGGACCACGCGCCCGATGCGGTGATCGACGGGGCGCTGCTGGCCGTCGACCGCGACCCCGCCCTCGAGGTGATCCTCGTCGGTCCCCCCGACGTCGCCGGGGCGCTGCTCGCGGCGCGCGGCGCCACCCTGGCCGTCGTCCCCGCCTCGGAGTCGGTGGCGATGGACGAGCACCCTGTCCGCGGCGTGCGCAGCAAGGGGGACGCGACCGTCCGCACCATTCACCGCCTCGTCCTCGAGGGAGCTGCCGACGCGGCGGTGTCCGTCGGACCGACCGGTGCTGTCCTGGCCGCTGCGGTGCTCACCCTCGGGCGGCTCACTTCCCGCCCGGCGGTCGCCGTCGTCGTCCCGACCGCCGGCGGCCCCGTGGTCCTGCTCGACGCCGGGGCCACCTCGGAGGGCACACCCGAGCAGCTCGTCGCCTTTGCCGTGCTGGGCACCGCCTACGCCGAGATTCTCGGTGTCCGCCAGCCGCGCGTCGGCCTGCTCAACGTCGGCGCCGAGCGCGGCAAGGGCGACCAGCTCCGCAAGGACGCCTTCGCGCTCCTGGAGCAGGCACCCGTCCGCTTCGTCGGCAATGTCGAGGGTCACGACGTGCCCCACGGAGGACCGGCCGACGTCGTCGTCACGGACGGCTTCACCGGCAATGTGCTGCTCAAGGGTGTCGAGGCCGCGAGCGCCCGCTCGGACCTGCCGCGGTCCGCCCTGCTGCTCGGCGTCGCCGGCATCAGCGTCGTAGGACACGGCGCGGCGCGGGCCGAAGACGTCGCTGCCTGCGTGCTGCACGCAGCGGACCTCGCCCGCCAAGGGCTGCTGCCCCGGCTGCGGGAGGTCCTCGGCACCCGGTTGGAGGCGTCGTGACCGCGGAGCAGGTGCTCGACCTGCTGCGCAGCGCCGTCGTGACGGTGCTCGAGGTCGACGGGGCGTCACTCGGGCGGGGCACCCGCTTCGTGGACGACCTGCAGGCGGACTCCCTCGCCCTCGTCGAGATCGTCGAGATCGTCGAGGAGGACCTGACCCGCGCCCAGCCAGGGTTCCGGATCGCCGACGAGGACCTGGACCGGCTCCTGACCCTCGGCGACGCCGTCGACTACGCCGTGGCACGGCTGCGGTGAGGTCCGGATGACGGTCTACACACGCCTCGAGGCGCTGCTCGGGACCGGCCTGGAGCACGAGCTGCTCGAGCGCGCCCTCACCCACCGCAGCTACGCCTACGAGCACGGCGGCCTGCCCACCAACGAACGCCTGGAGTTCCTCGGCGACGCCGTGCTCGGCGTGGTGGTGACCGACGCGCTGTTCACCAACCACCCCGACCTGGCCGAGGGCTCCCTCGCCAAGCTGCGCGCCAGCGTGGTGAGCACCCGCGCCCTCGCCGGGGTCGCGCGCACGCTCGGCCTCGGGGAGTGGATGCGACTGGGCAAGGGCGAGGACGTCACGGGCGGCCGCGACAAGCCCAGCATCCTGGCCGACACGATGGAGGCCATCATCGGGGCGGTCTATCTCGAACGCGGCCTCGAGGGGGCCACCGGGCTGGTCCGCCGGCTGTTCGACCCGCTCATGGAGGCGGCCGCCGTGGACGGCGCGGCCCTCGACTGGAAAACCGCGCTACAGGAGCTCACGGCGGCACGGGGCCTCGGCGTCCCCGACTACGCGATCAGCGAGAGCGGCCCCGACCACGCCAAGGCCTTCGTCGCGACCGCCCTGGTCGTCGGCCAGGCGCGTGGGGAGGGCGCCGGCTCCAGCAAGAAGGAAGCCGAGCAGCAGGCCGCCGAGCAGGCGTGGCGCGAGTTGTCGGCAGCGTCGTCGGCAGGCACGGACGACCCGCCCCTGGAGCCGGTCGAGAGTGCCTGAGCTCCCTGAGGTGGAGGTCGTCCGCCGGGGTCTCGAGAAGGGCGTCGCCGGTCGCACGATCAGTACCGTGTCGGTCCACCACGACCGGGCGGTACGGCGGCACGCCGCGGGTGCGCGCGACTTCGCCGACCTGCTTCGGGGTCGCACCGTCACGGCCGCCCGCCGGCGCGGCAAGTACCTCTGGCTGCCGCTCGACTCCGGCGACGCGATCACCGGCCACCTCGGGATGAGCGGCCAGCTGCTCGTCGTACCGGGGTCGAAGCCGCTCGAGACGCACCTGCGGGTCCGCTTCTCCTTCACGGACGGCGGCCGGGAGCTCCGGTTCGTCGACCAGCGGACCTTCGGCGGCCTGCAGGTGGTCGCCGGGGGAGCGGAGCTGCCGTCGACGATCGCCCACATCGCACGCGACCCGCTCGACCCCGAGTTCGACGACGACCTGTTCGTGACGCGGCTCCGGGCCAAGGTGTCCGGCGTGAAGCGCGCGCTGCTCGACCAGACCCTGGTGAGCGGGATCGGCAACATCTACGCCGACGAGGCGCTCTGGCGCGCCCAGCTCCACGGTGGCCGGCCGACCGAGCTCGTGACGAGACCGCAGGCACGGGCGCTGCTCGCGCACAGCCGCGACGTGCTGAGCGAGTCGCTCGGTCAGGGTGGCACCTCCTTCGACGCGCTGTACGTGTCGCCGGACGGTGTCAGCGGGCTGTTCGAGCGGTCGCTCAACGCCTACGGCCGCGAAGGCGAGCCGTGCTACCGCTGCGGCACCCCGATCCGGCGGGAGGCGTGGATGAACCGCAGCTCCTACTCCTGTCCCCGCTGTCAGCCCCGCCCGAGGTACCCGCGGTGACGGTCCGGCTGCAGGCGTTCGTCAAGGGCCAGGTCCAGGGCGTGGG
>JAWWOJ010000577.1:0-7101 GCA_033851885.1 Frankiales bacterium
CTGCCGCGCAGCGGGCCGTGCACCGTGAGGGCCTCGATCGCATAGCCGCTGCAGGACGGGGAGTAGCGGCAGTGCGGCGCGAGTGCCGGGCTGAGGTACCGCCGGTAGAGCCGCACGGGGAGCAGCAGCAACCAGGTGATCATGCGCGCACCAGGCGGGCGAGGGCCCGGTCGAGGTCGGCGCCCAGCTCCGCGCTCGTCGCGGTCGCCGCCCCGGGGGCGGCGCGGACGACCAGCCGGGTGCCGTCGGGCAGCGCGGGCAGCCGGGTGGCCAGCAGGTGCCTGAGCCGACGGGCCACGCGGTGTCGCACGACCGAGCCACCGACTGCCTTGCTGACGACGAGTCCGGCGGTCGTGCCGGCGCCCAGGTCGTCGAGGTGCACGGTCAGCAACGGCCGACCGGCACGCCGACCGGCACGCACCACCTGCCCGAACTCGCGGGAGGTGCGCAACCGGTGTGCTGCGGGGAGCACGGCGCGGGGATGAGGTGGAGATCAGGCCGAGAGCTCGGTGCGGCCCTTGCGGCGCCGCGCCGAGAGGATCGCGCGGCCCGCTCGGGTCTGCATCCGCAGCCGGAAGCCGTGCGTCTTGGCACGACGGCGGTTGTTCGGCTGGAAGGTGCGCTTGCTCACGGCGAGGTGCTCCTGGTCGGGCGATCGGTCCGCACACCGGGGAAGGTGGCGCGCGGGAGGCTGGTGGTCGAGCTCGGGGCGCCGTGTGACGAGGCGCCGCGCAGAGCGCGGACCTGTCCACGGTACGGACGGGGTGCACCCTGGTCAAACGGCCCCGATCGGGGCGGGGAGGGCGCGGGGGAGCGCGATGTCAAGCACCGGCCCCGCGACACGCCGTAGGTCACCCTGCGAACCTGTGGACAACCCTTGCTCCGCGCCGTCGCAGGCTGTTAGCGTCGCACCCGTTCATCCGTCAGTTCACCAGCTCAGATCACCCGCTGCGCCGGACCTTCCACCTGCTTCCCCGGATTGCCCTCCCCACCCTGCTCGACGGCCCCGTTCCCAGTTCCCCGAGGTCGCGCCAGGGGGTCCCCGGGCAGGAGGTCCCGGCCCCTCGGACCGTTCCACCGCAGCCTGTACGCGTCCGCGTGCCGGGGCTGTTGCGGTGCTGCCCGAGCGACCCTGGGACCGCTTGCTCCACAAGGTGTGGAAAACCATGTGGACACAGCGGCTCGAGACGTCCGACCGACCGCCCGCACGCTCCACGCACGGCCCTACCAGCTGAGGACACGTGACCGACAGCACCCCCGTCCTGACCGACCTCCCCCCGACCGGCACCGCCACCGATCACGAGACCCCCGCCGATCCCCAGCCGCTGGACCAGGTCTGGTACCGCGTCATCGAGGGGCTCTCGGAGTCGGCGCTGTCGCCGCAGCACCGGGCCTGGGTCGGGCTGACCCGGCCGCTCGGGCTGGTCGAGGACACCGCGCTGCTGGCGGCGCCCAACGAGCTCGTGAAGGACGTGCTCGAGAGCCGGCTGCGCCCGGTCGTCGGCGGTGCGCTGTCGGCGGCGTACGGCCGCGAGATCCGGCTGGCGGTGACCGTGCAGCCCCCGGACCCGCAGACCCCACCTGCTCCCGAACCGGAGCTGGAGGTGCTGCACGAGCGTGCGCTGCCGGGCACCGGTCGCGACCGGGCACCCGAGGACAGCGACGCCCGCAGCGTGGTCGACTTCGCGCGCCCGAGCAGCGGGGCCCGCGGCAGGGACGTCGAGCCGGCCCGACTGAACCCGAAGTACACGTTCGAGACCTTCGTCATCGGATCGTCCAACCGGTTCGCGCATGCCGCGGCCGTCGCGGTCGCCGAAGCGCCGGCGAAGGCCTACAACCCGCTGTTCGTCTACGGCGAGAGCGGGCTGGGCAAGACGCACCTGCTGCACGCCATCGGGCACTACGCCCAGCACCTGTTCACCGGTGCCCGGGTGCGGTACGTCAGCTCGGAGGAGTTCACCAACGACTTCATCAACAGCCTGCGCGACGACAAGCAGCACGCGTTCCAGCGGCGCTACCGCGACGTGGACGTGCTGCTCGTCGACGACATCCAGTTCCTGGAGAACAAGGAGCGGACGCAGGAGGAGTTCTTCCACACGTTCAACACGCTCCACAACGCCAACAAGCAGATCGTGATCACCTCGGACCGGCCGCCGCAGCAGCTGTCCACGCTCGAGGACCGGCTCCGTACCCGCTTCCAGTGGGGACTCATCACCGACGTACAACCCCCCGACATCGAGACCCGGATCGCGATCCTTCGCAAGAAGGCCGCCAGCGACCGGCTGATGGCGCCGCCGGAGGTGCTCGAGTTCATCGCCAGCAAGATCAGCACCAACATCCGCGAGCTCGAGGGTGCGCTGATCCGCGTCACCGCCTTCGCCAGCCTGAACCGCCAGCCGGTCGACCTCTCGCTCGCCGAGATCGTGCTCAAGGACCTCATCCCCGCCGATGGGGGCCCCGAGATCACCGGCGCGACGATCATGGCGGCGACGGCGGAGTACTTCGGCCTCACGATGGAGGACCTCTGCGGGTCCTCCCGCTCCCGCGTGCTGGTCACCGCCCGCCAGATCGCGATGTACCTCTGCCGCGAGCTCACCGAGCTCTCGCTGCCCAAGATCGGGCAGATGTTCGGCGGCCGGGACCACACCACGGTGATCCATGCCGACCGCAAGATCCGCGGGCAGATGGCGGAGCGGCGCGCTACCTACAACCAGGTCGCCGAGCTGACGAACCGCATCAAGACGCGCTCGCGGCAGTAGCCGTCAGCGTGACCCACATCACAGGATCTCTGCACAGACTGGGGACAACCGTGTGGATGGGTAGCCACTTCGGTGGATTCGCGGTGAACGGCCCTCGGCTGTCCACCGACGTCCACCGGGTCAGGGGGTGGACGTCCACAACAGCCGCACAACCCGCCACGCCTGCTGACCTGCGGCTTCGCCAGGTGTCCACAGGGACGCACACCCCTATGACGACGACGTCCTTTCTCTCACTCGAAACCCCACACCGGGTTCTGCACCGCCCGACCTGTGGATCCACACGTCGGGTCCATGCGCAACACTGCATCTCCCGTACCAACGGGTCTGGTTCCCGAAAGGCTGACAACTGATGGAGCTGAGGGTCGAGCGCGACGCGCTCGCGGACGCGGTCGTGTGGACCGCGCGCTCGCTGCCGGCACGTCCCCCGATGCAGGTGCTGCTGGGTCTGCTGCTGGAGACGTCCGACGGCGCCCTGTCGGTGAGCGGCTTCGACTACGAGGTCAGCTCCCAGATCAGCGTCGACGTCAGCACGGCCGAACCGGGTCGGGTGCTGGTCCCCGGTCGCCTGCTGTCCGACATCGTGCGCGCGCTGCCGCCGGCGCCGGTCGACCTGCGCCTCGAGGGCACCCGGGTCGTGCTGACCTGCGGAGCCGCGCGCTTCACCTTGCCGACGCTGCCGGTGGAGGACTACCCCGCGCTGCCGAGCATGCCGACCACCGCCGGTGCTCTGGAAAGCGACGTCTTCGGCGCCGCCGTCGCGCAGGTCGCCCTGGCCGCCGGCCGGGACGACACGCTTCCGGTCCTGACGGGCGTGCGCATCGAGATCGAGGGCGACCAGCTCACGCTCGCCGCGACCGACCGCTACCGGCTGGCTGTGCGCACCCTGCAATGGAAGCCGGAGCAGCCGGACCTCTCCGCGACCGCGCTGGTGCCGGCCCGCACCCTCGCCGACACCGCCAAGGCGCTCACGAACGGGCCCGAGGTCACCCTCGCCCTGTCCACCGGCAACGCCGGCGAGGGCATGATCGGCTTCGAGGGTGGCGGGCGCCGCACCACGAGCCGGCTGCTCGAGGGCGAGTTCCCGAAGTACCGCTCACTGCTGCCCAGCGAGAGCAGCTCGCACGCCGAGGTCGAGACCGCCCCGTTCGTCGAGGCCGTCAAGCGCGTCGCGCTCGTGGCGGCCCGCAACGCACCGGTCCGGTTGTCGTTCTCCGCCGAGGGCGTGGTGCTCGAGGCCGGTGGTCAGGACGACGCGCAGGCGTCCGAGCGGCTGGAGTGCGGCTGGGAGACCAGCGATGCGGCCGAGATGGCGATCGCGTTCAACCCGCAGTACCTCCTCGACGGTCTCGGCGCGGTCGACAGCGACACGACGACGCTGGCGTTCACCGGTCCGACCCGACCCGCGGTGCTCACCGGCAAGCGCGATCCTGACGCCACCGTCGCGGACTACCGCTACCTGCTCATGCCCGTCCGGCTCTCCGGCTGAGTTGCGTCGCAGCCCGGATCGATGAGCAGTACGTACGGTGGACCGGGACGAAGGACAGGGAGCAGACGTGGCGACGCTGGGACTGATCGGGCTGGGCCGCATGGGCGGCAACATGGCGGAGCGGATGCGCCGGGGCGGCCACACCATCGTCGGCTACGACCGCGCACCGGAGCACCGCGACGTCGACTCGCTCGAGGCCCTGGTGGCGGCGCTGCCGAGCCCACGCGTCGTGTGGGTCATGGTCCCGGCCGGCCAACCGACCTACGACACGATCGAGGCGCTGGCGGAGCTGCTCGCAGAGGGTGACGTGATCGTCGACGGTGGCAACTCGCGCTACACCGATGACCAGCGGCACGCAGAAGCCCTGGCACCCAAGGGAATCGGCTTCGTCGACGCGGGCGTCAGCGGTGGCATCTGGGGGCTCGAGAAGGGCTACGCGCTGATGGTCGGCGGGGACGCCGCGAACGTCGCGAAGGTCCAGCCGTTGTTCGACACCCTCAAGCCCGAGGGGGCCAGCGGCTTCGTGCACGCCGGGGCCGTGGGAGCCGGCCACTTCGCGAAGATGGTCCACAACGGCATCGAGTACGGCCTGATGCAGGCCTATGCGGAGGGCTGGGAGCTGATGGAGGCGACGGACCTCATCACCGACGTGCCGGCCGTCATTGCCAGCTGGCAGGAGGGCACGGTCATCCGGTCCTGGCTGCTGGACCTGATGGTCCGGGCGCTCGAGGTCGACCCCCACCTCCACGAGCTGAGGGGCTACGCGGAGGACAGCGGCGAGGGCCGCTGGACCGTGCAGGCCGCCATCGACCATGCGGTGCCGTTGCCGGCGATCACGGCGTCGCTGTTCGCGCGCTTCGCGTCGCGCCAGGAGGACAGCCCGTCGATGAAGATGATCGCCGCCCTGCGCAACCAGTTCGGCGGGCACGCGGTCACCAAGGAGTCGACGCAGAAGGGCGCGGACGCGCCTGGGGCCGACGTGCAGCCGCCGCCGGTCTAGTGCGCGTCTCGGCCCTGTCGCTGACCGACTTCCGGTCCTGGTCTCAGCTCGACCTCGAGCTGGGCCCGGGTCCGACGGCGCTGGTCGGCAGCAACGGGCAGGGCAAGACCAACATCGTCGAGGCACTGCTCTACGTCGCCACCCTCGCCTCGCACCGGGTCGCCACCGACGGGCCGCTGGTCCGGCAGGGCGCGGAGCGCGCCATCGTGCGGACCCGCGTCGAGCGCGACGACCGCACGACGCTGGTCGAGCTGGAGATCAACCCCGGCAAGGCCAACCGGGCGCGCGTCAACCGAGGGCCGGTGCCGCGCGCGCGGGAGGTGCTCGGCCTGCTGCGCACCGTGCTGTTCGCGCCGGAGGACCTGGCGCTGGTGCGCGGCGACCCGTCGGAACGGCGGCGCTTCCTCGACGATCTGCTGGTGTCGCGCTCCCCCCGGTACGCCGGGGTGTGCTCCGACTACGAGCGGGTCCTCAAGCAGCGCAACGCGCTGCTCAAGACGGCGTTGCTGGCCCGGCGCTCCGGCGGTGGTGACATGCGCACGCTGGACGTGTGGGACAGCCACCTCGCGCAGTCCGGATCCGAGCTGCTCGCGGCGCGGCTCGCCCTGGTCGACGATCTGCGGCCGCTCGCCGACGTCGCCTATCGGGAGGTCTCGAAGGGCCAAGGCGATCTCCAGCTGGCCTACAAGAGCTCACTCGGCGACGCGATGCCTGCCTCCCAGGACAAGGAGGTGCTGTCGGCGGTGCTGCTGTCGGAGCTCGCCAGGGTGCGGCCGCAGGAGGTCGAGCGCGGCGTCTCGCTCGTCGGGCCGCACCGCGACGACCTCGTGCTGTCGCTGGGTTCCCTTCCGGTGCGGGGATACGCGTCGCACGGGGAGTCCTGGTCGGTGGCGCTGGCGCTGCGGCTGGCGTGCTACGAGCTGCTGAAGTCCGATGGCGCACACGGCGACGGCGAGCCGGTGCTCGTCCTCGACGACGTGTTCGCCGAGCTCGACACCGGGCGACGCGAGCGACTGGCGACCCTGGTCGCGGGCGCGGAGCAGGTGCTGGTCACTGCTGCGGTGCCCGCCGACGTGCCCGAGCAGCTGGTCGGCGGCCGGTGGGATGTGCACGATGGCGCGGTGACCCATGTCCGATGAGCCGGACGGCGAGGAGCTGAAGGGCCCGGACCTGGTGCGCAAGGCGCTCGCGGAGGCCAAGGCTGCCAGCAAGGCCCGCGGCACCGCTCCTCGTCGTACCGGGTCGCGGCCGGCGCGGCCGCGGGTGGTCGGCGACGCCCTGGAGCCGATGCGCTTCGGTCAGGCGATCCGGCGCCTCGTCGCCGAGCGCGGCTGGGAGGACACCACGACCCGCGCCGACGTGCTGGCCAACTGGGCGACGGTGGTCGGCCCGGACATCGCCGATCACTGCCGACCTGTGTCGCTCGACGACGGCGAGCTCGTCCTCGTCGCGGAGTCGACGGCCTGGGCTACCCAGCTGCGGCTGCTGACCAAGACGCTGCTCGCGCGGGTGCAGGACCACGCGGGTCCTGGCGTGGCCACGAAGATCACCGTCCGGGGCCCTGCCCAGCCCGACTGGCGCAAGGGCAAGCTGCGCGTCCGGGGGCGTGGTCCCCGCGATACCTACGGCTGACAGCCCTGGACCCCCTCGTACGTGGGGGGACACTGAACCAGGGGGGTCATCGCGCCTCGCGCGTCCACAGAGGCCTCCTGAGCGGTTTCCGACCTCGCGAACGGCTACACTCGAGGGATTGGCCGGTCCTGTGGACCGGCCGCGTGGTTGTGAAGGAGCACTGGATGACGGACCCGGACGACGCGGTCGACAGCTCCGCCGACGAGATCCTCGACGAGATCCTC
>JAWWOJ010000398.1:0-3201 GCA_033851885.1 Frankiales bacterium
GTGCTCATCCACCAGCCCTCCGGCGGTGGCGAGGGTCAGAGCTCCGACATCGAGATCCAGGCCCGGGAGATCCTGCGCATGCGGGAGCTCCTCGAGCACATGCTGGCCGCGCACACCGGCCGCGACGAGGCGCTGATCCGCAAGGACATCGAGCGCGACAAGATCCTGACCGCCCGCGAGGCGGTCGACTACGGCCTCATCGACGAGGTTGTCAGCACCCGGAAGACCGCAACACTGTCCTCCATGTGACCGTGGCACGCGAGTGATTCAGGTAACTAAGAGGGTCTTCAGGCGGTACCGTCTGAAGATGGCCAGCCCGGGCAGCCCTGCCCGGGCCGACAGAGGACGAGGTACCAGTGGCGCGCATCGGTGATGGTGGCGACCTGCTGAAGTGCTCGTTCTGCGGGAAGAGCCAGAAACAGGTCAAGAAGCTCATCGCAGGCCCGGGTGTCTACATCTGCGACGAGTGCATCGACCTGTGCAACGAGATCATCGAGGAGGAGCTCAGCGAGAGCTCGGAGCTCAAGTTCGACGAGCTGCCGAAGCCCAAGGAGATCTACGAGTTCCTCGACGGCTACGTCATCGGCCAGGAAACCGCCAAGCGGACCCTCGCGGTTGCCGTCTACAACCACTACAAGCGCGTGCAGGCCGGGACCAACGAGAAGGACCCGATCGAGCTCCAGAAGTCCAACATCCTGCTGCTCGGCCCCACCGGCTGCGGCAAGACGCTGCTGGCGCAGACGCTCGCCAAGATGCTCAACGTCCCGTTCGCCATCGCCGACGCGACCGCGCTGACCGAGGCCGGATATGTCGGTGAGGACGTCGAGAACATCCTGCTCAAGCTCATCCAGGCAGCCGACTACGACGTCAAGAAGGCTGAGACCGGGATCATCTACATCGACGAGGTCGACAAGATCGCCCGGAAGTCGGAGAACCCGTCCATCACGCGTGACGTGAGCGGCGAGGGCGTGCAGCAGGCGCTGCTGAAGATCCTCGAGGGGACCACGGCGTCGGTGCCACCGCAGGGCGGCCGCAAGCACCCGCACCAGGAGTTCATCCAGATCGACACCACCAACGTGCTGTTCATCGTCGGGGGCGCGTTCGCCGGCCTGGACAAGGTCATCGAGCAGCGGATCGGCAAGAAGGCCGTCGGCTTCGGCGCGGTGCTGCACAGCAAGCACGAGGTCGACCCCACCAACGTCTTCTCCGAGGCCATGCCGGAGGACCTCCTCAAGTACGGCATGATCCCGGAGTTCATCGGCCGCCTCCCGGTGCTCACGTCGGTGAACAACCTGGATCGGGAAGCGCTCATCCGGATCCTCACGGAGCCCAAGAACGCGCTCGTGAAGCAGTACGCCCGGCTCTTCGAGCTCGACGGCGTCGACCTCGAGTTCACCGAGGACGCCCTCGAGTCGGTCGCCGACCAGGCGATCAAGCGCGGCACCGGTGCCCGCGGCCTGCGCGCGATCCTCGAAGAGGTGCTGCTGAGCGTCATGTACGACATCCCCTCGCAGGGCGACATCGCGAAGTGCGTCGTGACCCGGGAGGTCGTGCTCGAGCACGTCAACCCGACCCTGGTCCCGCGCGACGCCGGCACCCCGGCCCGCCGCGAGCGCCGCGAGAAGTCCGCCTAAACCAGGCGGTAGCCGGCGAGCTGGCGCGCCTGGCAGACCAGCCGGCCGCGGCTGTCCCAGAGGTCGCAGTCCTCGTCGAACCACCCGTCGAGCAGTTCCTGCGTGCGCTGCCGCCCGACGAGCCAGCCGTCCGCCGGGATCGCCCGCACGTAGACCGTCAGCTCGATGGTCGGGAACCACCCCGGGACGCCCATGCCCATCGCCGTCGGCTGCAGACCGTCAGCCAGCACCAGCAGGTCGAGCGGCGTCGTCGGCGCTCCGTCCATGCGCAGGTGAGCGTGGACGGTGCCAGGCGTGGGGTGCGCGCCGAACTCGACCAGGTCGGTGCGCACGTCGACGAACTCCAGATGGCCGATCCGGAACCCGGGCACCGGCTCCACGGGGGTACGGCGGCAGACCTCGAGCGGCGGCATCTCCGGTACGGCGGTCTGGGACCAGTGCGGCTCGGCGGCGGGGTCCAGGACGCTGCTCGTCAGCTGCGTTTCCAGCACCGTCTCGCCGCGCTGCACCAACCGGGTGCGGAGCTGGCTCACCCGACGACCGGTGCGCAGGGTCTCCACCTGCACCTCCGCCGCCCCGGGGTCCGGGGAGCGCAGGAAGTGGGCGCTCACGACGAGGGGGTGCGGGTGCGCCTCGGTCAGCGCCGGCCGGACCGCCTCGCGCAGCAGGTAGCCGCCGTGCGGGCGCCCGCCGATGGACCAGCGGTCGTCCAGCTCGATCTCCACCCGCGGCAGCCTAGGCCGAAGCTTCCCTGCTCCTTTATGAGCCGGCCCGCCCCGGCTGAGCGCGGCCCGGCGGGCAAAAGTCAAACAGGAGCAGGGAAGGACGTCCCTAGACTGACGCGGGTGACCAGCCAGATGCCCGACCGCCCCACCCTCGACGGCCTCGAGGCGAAGTGGGACGCGGTATGGGCGTCCGAGCAGACCTACGCGTTCGACCGCACCGCCTCGCGCGAGGACGTCTACGCGATCGACACCCCGCCGCCGACGGTCAGCGGGTCGCTGCACGTGGGTCACGTGTTCAGCTACACCCACACCGACCTGATGGCGCGCTACAACCGGATGGCCGGCAAGTCGGTGTTCTACCCGATGGGCTGGGACGACAACGGTCTCCCGACCGAGCGCAGGGTGCAGAACTACTACGGCGTACGGTGCGACCCGTCGGTGCCCTACGACCCCGACTTCACGCCGCCCGCCGAGCCGGCCAAGGACCAGCTGCCCATCAGCCGCCGCAACTTCGTGGACCTCTGCCACGTGCTGACGGCCGAGGACGAGCAGGTGTTCGAGAAGGTGTTCCGCCAGCTCGGCCTGAGCGTGGACTGGAACCACACCTACGCCACCATCGACGACCGCAGCCGGCGCGCGGCCCAGCGCGCCTTCCTGCGCAACCTGGCCCGCGGCGAGGCCTACGCGCAGGAGGCCCCCACCCTGTGGGACGTGGACTTCCGGACGGCCGTGGCGCAGGCCGAGCTCGAGGACCGCGAGCTGCCCGGCGCCTACCACCGGCTCTCCTTCTCCGGCGTGGAGATCGAGACCACCCGCCCCGAGCTGCTGCCGGCCTGCGTGGC
>JAWWOJ010000406.1:0-2639 GCA_033851885.1 Frankiales bacterium
AGAAAAACTGACTAGCGGTAGTCGCTGAAACCGTAGTCGTCCAACGGCACGGCCTGGCCGGAGCTCTGACCGAAGTCGGGGCTGTAGTACTGATCCTCGTAGGACGGGATCGTGTACGCCGCGGCGCGGGCTTCTTCGGTGGGCTGCACCTGGATGTCCCGGTAGCGGGCAATGCCCGTACCGGCCGGGATCAGCTTGCCGATGATGACGTTCTCCTTCAGACCGTTGAGCTTGTCGCTGCGGCAGTTGATCGCCGCATCGGTCAAGACTCGCGTGGTCTCCTGGAACGATGCCGCCGACAACCACGAGTCCGTGGCCAGCGACGCCTTCGTGATGCCCATGAGCACCGGACGGCCGGCCGCGGGCTCGCCACCCTCGGCCACCACCCGACGGTTCGCGGACTCGAACTCGGCGCGCTCGGTGAGCGAGCCGGGCAGGAACTCCGTTGCGCCCGAATCGATCACGGTGACGCGACGCAGCATCTGCCGGACGATCACCTCGATGTGCTTGTCGTGGATCGACACGCCCTGAGCGCGGTAGACCTCCTGGACCTCCTTGACGAGGTGGATCTGCACCTCGCGCGGGCCCTGGACACGCAGCACCTCGTGCGGGTCGGCGGAGCCTTCCATCAGCTGCTGGCCCACCTCGACGTGGTCGCCGTCGGTCAGCAGACGCTCGGAACCGTCGTCGTGCTTGAACACCTTCAGCCGCTGACGACGCGAGAGCTTCTCGTAGACCACTTCCTCGCCACCATCGTCGGGGATGATGGTGATCTTGTAGAAGCGCTCGCCCTCTTCGAGCTGCACGCGGCCGGAGACGTCGGCGATGGGCGCCTTGTCCCGCGGGACACGGGCCTCGAACAGCTCCTGCACGCGAGGCAGACCACCGGTGATGTCGCCACCACCGGTGACGCCACCCTGGTGGAACGTACGCATGGTCAGCTGCGTGCCGGGCTCACCGATCGACTGCGCGGCGACGATGCCGACCGCCTCGCCGATGTCGACGAGCTTGCCCGTCGCCATCGAGCGGCCGTAGCACATCGCGCACACACCGGTGCCGGTCGCACAGGTCAGCACCGAGCGAACCTTCACCTCGGTGATGCCCGCAGCCAGCAGCGCCTCGATCGCCGGGTCGCCCAGGTCGTGACCGCGCTCGACGATCACATTGCCCTTCTTGTCGACCGCGTCGGTGGCCAGCGTCCTCGCGTACGCGGAGGTCTCGATGTGCTGATCGCGAACCAGCGTCTTGTCCTGCAGCTCGGCCAGCGTGACGTTGACGCCGCGCTCGGTCTCGCAGTCCGTCTCGCGCACGATGACGTCCTGCGAAACGTCGACCAGACGACGGGTCAGGTAACCCGAGTCGGCGGTGCGAAGAGCGGTGTCCGCCAGACCCTTTCGGGCGCCGTGGGTGTTGATGAAGTACTCCAGCACGGTCAGGCCCTCGCGGAACGAGGACTTGATCGGACGCGGGATGAACTCACCCTTCGGGTTGGTCACCAGACCCTTCATGCCCGCCAGCGTCCGGGTCTGGGTGAAGTTACCCGTGGCACCGGAGTCGACGATCGTGATGATCGGGTTGTCGCTCGGGTAGTGCTCCCGCAGCGCCCTACCGACCTCTTCGGTGGCGTCCTGCCAGATCTTCACCAACGCCTCGTTGCGCTCGTCGTGGTTGAGAGCACCGCGCTGATATTTCTTCTCGATCGCGTCCGCTTCCTTCTCGTAGCGGTCCAGGATCTCCTGCTTGTTCGGCGGCACGATCACGTCGGCCATCGACACGGTGACACCCGAACGGGTGGCCCAGTAGAAGCCGGCGTCCTTGAGCTTGTCGACGGTCTGCGCGACCACGATCATCGGGTAGCGCTCGGCCAGATCGTTGACGATCCGCGCCTGCACCTTCTTGTGCATCTGCTCGTTGACGAACGGATACGCGGTCGGGAGCAACTCGTTGAACATCACCCGGCCCAGCGTGGTCTCGGCCGTCCAGGCGTCGCCCGGCCTCCAGCCCGCGTCGCCGAACAGCTCGGCCTCGAGGTCGGCAGGCGGACGCAGCTGGGTCAGCCGCACCCGGATCTTGGCGCGCACACTCAGCGAGCCGCGGTCCAACGCCATGATCGCCTCGGCAGGCGAGCTGTACACGCCCGACTCCGGCTTGTCCTTGGCGGCCGGCACGAATTCGCCGGTGTCGCCGGGGATCTCAGTGGTTAGGAAGAACAACCCGGTCACCATGTCCAGACGCGGCATGGCCAGCGGTCGGCCCGACGCAGGCGACAGGATGTTGTTCGACGACAGCATCAGGATGCGTGCCTCGGCCTGCGCCTCCGCGGACAGCGGCAGGTGCACGGCCATCTGGTCGCCGTCGAAGTCGGCGTTGAAGGCCTCACACACCAGCGGGTGCAGCTGAATCGCCTTGCCCTCCACCAGCTGCGGCTCGAAGGCCTGGATGCCGAGGCGGTGCAGCGTCGGTGCGCGGTTCAGCAGAACGGGGTGCTCGGCGATGACCTCTTCGAGCACATCCCACACCTGCGGACGCTGACGCTCCACCATTCGCTTGGCGCTCTTGATGTTCTGCGCGTGGTTGAGGTCGACCAACCGCTTCATCACGAACGGCTTGAACAGCTCCAGCGCCATCAGCTTGGGCAG
>JAWWOJ010000445.1:0-6565 GCA_033851885.1 Frankiales bacterium
GCACCTGACCGAGACCGGCCGCGACTACGCGACCTCCGTGCTCCGCAAGCACCGGCTCGCCGAGCTGCTGCTGGTCGACGTGCTGAAGGTGCCGTGGAGCCAGGTGCATGAGGAGGCCTGCCGCCTCGAGCACGCCATCAGCGACAACCTCGAGCAGCACCTCGTGAAGCTGCTCGGCGACCCTGGCGCCTGCCCACACGGCAACCCGATCCCCGGTTCCGCCAACGTCGTCGACCCTGGCCCGCTCCAGTCGCTCGCGAGCGTCCCGACCGGGTCCCCCTGCGTCGTGCGCCGCATCGACGAGCACCTGCAGACGCAGCTGGACCACATGCGCGAGCTGGAGAGCGGCCGGCTGATGCCGGGGCAGCGGGTCACGGTGAGCGAGGGCGACGAGGACACCGTCACGCTCGACGTCGACGGCGTGCAGGTCGCGCTGGAGAGGATCGTGGCCACCGAGGTGTACGTCAGCACCTGAGCTCTCGGTGATCAGGAGCTGATGTGTCCGAGGGACCGGAGCCAGGTCGCCACGTGCTCGCGCACCTGCGGGCCGGCGGCTGGCAGGCCACCGGCGACCTTGAACCCATGGTCGGCACCCGGGATCAGCACCGCGCCGGGCGGCACCCCGAAGGCGTCACGGTCGCCCTGTACGACGAGCACCGGCACCTCGACGGCCGCGAGCTCCGGCAGCCGCGTCCGCTCCGGCCGGCCGGGCGGGTGCAGCGGGAAGGCCAGGCAGAGCACGGCGTCAGCGCCGACCTGCGCGGCCGTGCGGCATGCCACCCGGGCGCCTGCGCTGCGGCCGCCCACCACGAGGGGGGCGCCGCTGAGGTGTTCGAGAACACCGACCCAGGCCAGGTCGAGCTTGGCAGGGAGCTCGGCCACCCGGCGGCCGCGCACCCGCCACGGCTGCTCGACCAGAGCGACCCGGAATCCCACGGCGTGCGCGGCGGCCCGCGCGGCCAGCAGGTCCAGCGAGCGGGTGCCGCCCCCGGCACCGTGACCGAGCACCAGCAGACCCGGACCGGCACCGTCGAGGTGGAACCTGGCGAGCCCGTTGCTGGTCTCCACCTGCGTCCAGGTCTGTTCCGGCGGCGGTGTTTCTGGCACGCCATAAGGGTAGGAGCCCCTCTGTGCTGAGCCTTGACTCCTCGGCTGGCGCCCCGACGCCCGTCCCCGCTCCCTCCTCGCCGTACTGGCTGTTCTACGACGAGGTGGCCAGCGCGCAGCTGGCCGCCTGGGTGCCGGAGGACCGGGCCCGGGTGCTCGATCTGAGCCGCGACGGGCCGGCTCGCGTCCAGTTGCTGCGCGACCTCGGGCACGACGTCGTGCGGGTCGGCGCCGGACCTGTCCCGGGCGTGCACACGGTTGTCGCCGACACCCGGCTGCTCACCTGGGTCGCCGACGGGTCGTTCGACGCCGTCGTCGCGGAGTCGCGGGCGTTGTCGATGTCGCTGGCCACCGAGGAGACCGCCCGCGACCTGGTGCGGGTGCTGCGGCCGGGCGGCCGGATGCTGCTGTGCGTCGACAGTCTCACGACGGGGCTCGCGCGGCTCGCCGACCAGGGCCGCTGGGCCGAGCTCGCGGACGTGCCGTCGGCCGATGTGGTGCTGGTCCCCGAGGACGACGGCACCTTGACGCGGTGCTTCTGGCCGGAGGATTTGCAGGCCCTGCTCGAGGACGTCGGCTTCGACGTCGAGTGGGTGCGGCCTCGGACCGTCCTGACCCCGGTCACGGTCGAGCGGGCGCTCGCGACGGGCGGCGAGGACGCGATGCGCGCCCTGGTCCGCACCGAGCTGCGGCTGGCCGAGGAGCGCGAGGGCGAGACGCCCGGCATCCACCTCGTGGGCAGTGCGCGCAAGCCCTAGCGGGACACCTGGCCCTCGTTCTCCTCGAACTTCTCCTGGTCGGCCACGCACCGGGCCGCCTCCGGGCGGAACTGAAGGCGCGCCTCAGGGATCTGGATACCGCATTCGACACATACGCCATAGCTGCCGGCGTCCATCCGGGCAAGCGCCTCCAGAGCCTCGGTACGACGGGCCTCGGCCGCGTCGACCATGGCCTCCTCCCGGTCGTTCTCCGTGAAGTCGGCCGCCTCCGCCGCCTCATCCTCGACGATGTCGCCGTCCTCGTCGGTCTCCTCGGCGTTGAGGGCGACGATCGTGGCTTCGCTCTCGCGGACGACCTGCTCGAGATCGGCGCGCAGGGCGTCGAGGTCCACGGGGTTCTCCTTCTCAGCTGTGGGATGCGGGTCCACCGTAGCCTCGAAGGGTGCGGACCCTGAGGCTGGCTCTCGCGGCGTCGATCACGGCCTGCCCACTGACCGCCCTGGTCACGCACGCGGACAGCATCGCGCTTCCCACGCCCGAGGCAGCCAACGTCCAGAAGGACAAGCTGATCCTCGCCGTGGGCGGTCGCATCGACCGCCTGAAGCCGTCGATCGTGCCCGGCGCGGTCCGCAACGACGAGCGCGTCGTCGTCGGCATCGGCGGTGACGGCACGGTCCGCACCGTGTCGCTCGAGCAGCGGCTCGACGTGCAGGGCGTCGGGGACTACGCCATCCGGGAGCGCGGCCCAGCCCGCGAGGCCACCGCACTGGGCGGCGAGCGACCCCCGCTGACGCAGAAGGGCGCCGTGGTGTGGCAAGGCTTCACCCCCGGCCACCGGGCGCTGGCAGCGCGGCTGCGCCTCGACCCTCAGATCGAGGCGGAGCACCTGCCGATCACCGTCACGGTCACCTTCACCGGCGTGGACGGGAAGACGGGCACGCTGCCCGACGGCGGGCGCATACCCGGCGCCGGGACCGTCCATGTGACCATCACCAACGCGACCAGCCAGCCCCAGGTCCTCCCCACCGGCACAGACGCACCTGCCACTGAACTCGCCGGTCCCCTCGACCTCGCCCTCCGCATCGCCCGGCACCCCTCGGCCGCGCGCCTGCCGGCCACCGGCGACGGCCTGCCCAGGGGGCTGACGGTCAGCGGCGGAGCGCAGGTCTCGGCGTCCCAGGGCGTCCCGATGCGCCTCACCGGCTCGCTGACCCTGAGCGGCACGACCGGCGCGGTCACAGGACCCCGGCCCGCGACGACCGCGACGGCCGGCGGCGCGACCTTCGCGGGCACGCTCGGCGGCAGCACGTCGGGGTCGGAGACGGCCTCGGTGACGTTCGACGCCCGCGCCGACGGCCCCGGCACGCTGGCCTTCCGGCTCAACGCTGTTGCCGCCCTCAACGCCCGCGAACTGCTCCCCTTCGGCTCCTTCCTCACGTGGCGGGAGTGGGCGGCCTCGCAGCCGCCTGCTGCCGAGCGGAAGAAGGCCCTCGACCTGCTGGTGGCGGTCGCGGCCACAGGCGCGCGCGCCTCGTCCTACAGCCCCTATCTCGGCGCCGACCTCCAGGGCACCGGCTCGACCTCGTACGCCGTGTCCTTCGCACCGCCGTCCGCCGTGACGGCGGTCGGGCCGCAGCTGCAGCCGCAGTGGGGCGCGCTGTCGCTCGCCGGCACCGGAGCGCTGCTGCTCGTCGGTGCCGGCTATGCGGTGTGGCGACGGTCCTAGACCGGCTCGATCAGCTCGGGTCCGTTGTTGCGCACGTTGCCCACTGCCTTGCCGACAGGCCAGGCGTCGAGAAGCCCTGGCGTTCCAGGGATCAGGAGCTGCCCGGGGTCGGCCACAGTCCGGTCGAGCCACACGGCCCAGTGCTCCTTGGGCACGAGCAGCGGGGCGCGGTCGTGGATCTCACCGACGTCGTCCGGGGCGCTCGTCGTGATGATCGTGCAGGTCGAGAGCCAGTCACCCTCAGGTGTCTTCCAGTGCTCGTAGAGCCCGGCCATGGACAGCGGCTCCCGGGTCGTGAGGTACCACGGCTGCTTGTCGGCACCCTCCTGCTTCCACTCGTAGTAGCCGTCCGCCGGGACGAGGCAGCGGCGGCCCGCGTAGGCCTTGCGGAACGCCGGCTTCGCCGTGACCGACTCCTGCCGCGCGTTGATCAGGCGGGCCGCCCCCTTGGCGTCCTTCGACCACGACGGGACCAATCCCCAACGCAGGATGCGGAGCTGCCGGACGCCCTCCTTCGACTGGACGACCGCGTAGACCGGGTCGGTCGGGGCGACGTTCCAGCTCGGGGGAAGCTCGTCCTCCGGCGGTTCCTCCACGCCGTACCAGGAGACCAGGTCCACCGCCCCGACTGACGACGCGTAGCGACCACACATCTACTGCGGCACCACCGGCAGGCTGGTCGAGAGCTTGTCGTCCAGCTTGGGGAAGAAGCGCATGCCCTTGAAGTAGGCGAAGTACATGTCGTCGGGGCTGACGCCCTCGCGATCATCGGGGCCGAAACCGCGCTCGTCGCCGTTCGCCCCCGTGATGACGATCGCCTGGACGCCCGCATAGACCTTGGCGCGATCGACGGCGTGAGCGCGGGTGAGCGCGGCCTCGATGAGGTTGATCGCATCGTAGGAGTACATCGACCAGTCCGGGGGCTGCACGACCAGCTTGCCGCCGCTCTTCACGCCGAAAGTGCTTGGCCCGTAGACCTTCTCGTACGCCTTGCGGTAGGCCGCGAAGGGAGCGCCACCGACCTCGCTCGTGATGCGGAACGACGTGAAGACCACGCCCTCGAGCCACGCCGGGTGGTCGGCGAGTTGCTGCCGCACCAGCGGGTCCTCCCCCGCCGGACCCGTGTAGACGGGTACGTCCCAGCCGGTGCTGCGGGCAGTACGGATGATGGCGGCGAGCCCGGCGGCGCGGGCCCACACGACCAGCACCTTGGCCCCGGACCGGCGGGCGGCCAGCACCTGGGCGCTGACGTCGCGGGCGCCGGACGGGATGGTCTGCTCGGCGAGGACCTTGACCTCGTCGTGCACGAGGTCCGCCTTCGCGTTCGCCGCACCCTCGACGCCGTAGGAGCTGTCGTCGCTGATGATGGCGACGCTCTGGCCGCGCCGGACGTCGGCGAGGTAGTCGGCGAGCCGACGGCACAGGTCGGTGTTCGCGGGTGCCAGGCGGAACAGCGACGGCAGTGCCTTGGGGTCCGTGAGCGACGCGCCGCCCTCGAACGTGATGAAGACCGGCAGCGTGACGGGATCGGTGACCGCCGCGACCGCCCTGGCGCCGACGCCGTCGGTGATGAAGGCCACCGCACCGTCGCTCACGGCCTGGCGGGCCTGGCCCGCCGTCGTCTGCGCGGACCCGCCGTTGTCGAGAATCTCGAGCTTGATGTGCCGGCCGTGGGTCGCGTTGACCTGCTTGACCGCGAGCTGGGCGCCCTTGCTGACGAAGTCGCCTACCCAGGGCGAGGACGTGAGGGGCGCCGAGACGACGACGAGCGCGTCGCCCTTCGGTGCCGTGGCGCCCCCGGAGCAGCCGGTCAGGCCGAGCGCGAGCACGAGGGACAGGGCGAGGCGTCTCACGCGCCCAACGTACCGAGATAGGCCCGACGCACGGCGGGATCGGACCGCACCTGGTCAGGTGTGCCACAGGCGAGGACCCGCCCCTGGTGCAGCACGGTGACCCGGTCGGCGACCTCACCGACGAGGCGCATGTCGTGCTCGACCAGCAGGACCGCGGTGCCACGGTGCGCGAGGTGCCGCAGCACCGCCCTGAGCCGGGCCCGCTCGTCGCCGGTCATGCCCGCGGCCGGCTCGTCGAGGAGCAGTGCCGACGCGCCGGTGGCGACGGCTCTGGCCACCTGCAGCAGCCGCTGGTCTCCCGATGTCAGCCGCTGCGGGTCGGCGCCGATGACGTGACCCAGCCCGGTCGCTGCCAGGGCGTCGGGCACCCGCGGGTCGGGGACCCGGGACGACGGTGCGGCCAGCAGGTGACGCAGCACGGCGTGCCGGGGCCGGGCTCCGCCTCGGGCGCCCACCGCGACCTGGCGGTCTGCGGCCAGGTGCGGCATGACGACGGTGTGCTGCGGCGTCCGTACGGCCTGCGGGTGCCTGGCGAGCTGCTTGAGCAGCGTGGTCTTGCCGCTGCCGTTAGGACCGATGAGGGCATGCACCTCCCCCGCACGGAGATCGATGTGCGCGCCGGCGAGGGCCACCACGCCGTCGTAGGCGACATGCACGTCCTCGACGGCGAGCACCGTCGGGCCCGGGGTGCCGGCTCCCGCGTCGGGTGCGGCGGCGGCGAGCCCGGGAGCGGGGCCAGGTCGGCTGAAGCGCCGGCCGACCGGGCCGCGCAGCACCACGACAGCGAGCAGCAACAGGGCCGTGAGGACGCCACGGGAGCGCTCCACGTCCACATCCGCGGCACGCGCGAGCCCGTCGGCGACGGGCGGCAGCGCGGTGAGGACGGCTACCCCGAGGACCGGGCCCCACCACCTCGCCGTACCCCCGAGCAGGACGGCCACGAAGAGCTGCAACGAGACCAGGGGACTCACGTCGGACGGCACCACCAGGCCGAGGAGCAGCGCGTTGCCCGCGCCGGCGAAGGCGATGACGCCTCCCGCGAGGGCGAGGACGGCTCGGCGCCGGCGCGCGACCGGAACGCCCAGGGTCGCCGCGATCTCCGGGCCCTCGCGCAGGGCTGCGAGGTCGAGTCCACCGGGGCCGCGGGCGGCCCGCAGCAG
>JAWWOJ010000468.1:0-8636 GCA_033851885.1 Frankiales bacterium
GCATCAGCGTCGCGGGCTCCCGCGAGCTCCGGGTCCGTGGCCGCGTCAGCGGAGAGTGGCGCTCGACGCCGGTGAACCTGCTCGACCTCGAGGGCGAGCGCTACCTGGTCGCGCCCCGCGGCGTCACGCAGTGGGTGCGCAACATTCGGCCGGCCGGCGGGGGAGAGCTGCGGGTCGGGCGTCGTACCGAGCAGTTCGTGGTGACGGAGCTCGGCAACGACGACAAGCTGCCTGTCCTGCGCGAGTATCTGCGCAGGTGGGCCTGGGAGGTCGGCGCGTTCTTCGAGGGCATCGACAAGAACTCGACGAACGAGGAGCTCGCCGCCGTCGCCGACGGCTTCCCGGTGTTCCGCCTCTCGCCGCCCGAGAGCTCGGGAAGCCCCGTCGGCGATGCCGCGTTGACCCACCTGTGAAGGTCGAGATCTGGTCAGACGTCGTGTGTCCGTGGTGCTACATCGGAAAGCGCCGCTTCGAGACCGCACTGGAAGGGTTTCCCCACCCGGTCGAGCTGACGTGGAGGAGCTTCCAGCTCGATCCCACCGCGACCAGCTCACCCGCCGGCGGGCACGTCACCCACCTCGCCGAGAAGTACGGCCGCACGGTCGACGAGGCGAAGGGGATGGTCGACAGCGTGACCGCCACGGCGGCCGCGGAAGGTCTGGACTACCGGCTCGACCTGGCCCGGTCGGGCAACACCTTCGACGCCCATCGGCTGCTGCAGTTCGCGAAGGAGCACGGGGTGCAGGACGCGTTGAAGGAGCGGCTGGACAAGGCGTACTTCACCGAGGGCGAAGCCATCGCCGACCACGACACGCTGCTGCGGCTGGCCATTGACGTGGGACTTCCGTCGGACGAGGTGAGCCAGGTGCTGGCGACGGACAGGTTCGCCGCCGACGTCCAGCACGACATCGCCGAGGCCCGCGAACTGGGGATCAACGGCGTGCCGTTCTTCGTCATCGACCGCAGGTATGCCGTCAGCGGCGCCCAGCCGGCGGAGCTGCTGCGATCGGCACTCGAGCAGGCGCAGGCGAGCTAGCAGCCGCGGGCGAAGACGTAGCAGCGCAGCGGTGGCTCGGTCGCCGTCTCGGGGGCTCCGACGACATTGAAGCCCGGGATCACGATGCTCACGATGGCCGGCGCCAGCTGGGCGGGCTGCAGGTAGTTCTGCGGGTTCGCCGGGTCGATGCCGGGCTGGTAGACCTCGGTGCAGACGCTCGCGGGTACGTGCGACGGTACGGCCGGGCCGCGGTGCGACAGGGCATCCAGGACGAGCGCGTAGGTGACCGGGTCGACGGTCCCCATGAGGTTGTGCTCGTAGACGTCGGTCGGGCAGATGTCCTGGGTGGCGACGTTGGTGATCGCACCGGCACCGGTGCGCAGCGACGCCGAAGCGGTGGCAGCGGTGTCGCTCGGCTGCACCTCCTCGTCGGTGTGCGTGAAGACGTTCGTGTAGGAGATGCCGCGGAAGGTCTCGGTGCGGCTGTTGAGGGCCGCGATGAAGTTGCTGTCAGCCGCCTGCTGCCAGTTGGCAGGAACGCAACTGGTCGTGCCCTGCTGGCACGCGCCGCCTGCCGTCGTACCGTGGTTGTCCGGGGCCATGCCGATGATGTCGTCGACCATCGCGCGGGTGTCGGGCCAGAACCGCAACGCCCACCGCATCGACATCCCACCCTGGCTGTGGCCGAGGACAGCGATGCGACGGCCGGACATCGCGTGCATGGTGCGGATGCCGTGGACGAGGTACTCGCCGGCGACCTGGATGTCGCCGAGGGTGTGGAACGGCATCGTCAGGTCGCACCACGGCCGGTGCTGGGCGGTGAAGGCCCGCTCGTAGTTCCAGGAGAAGTTCTGCTCCGGCGTCGCGCTCGTCCCGGGACTGAGCAGGACTGGCTCCAGGGTGCCGTGCCGGAAGTCGCCCTCGCAGTGCAGCGCGGCCCGCAGCGTCGCGACCGGCACCGACAGCCGGGGGCCTGGGCGGTCGAGCGGGGCGTACGAGGTGGCCGCCTGAGCGTGCGTCGTGGCGACGGCGCCCATGACCAGCGCGGCGACGGTGACGAAACGAGCAGGACGCATGCACGACTACTTCGGCAGCCGCCCCCTCAAGTCCTTCCCGAACGTCCGTCGCGAACGCGTCAGGTGGAGCGGCAGACACAGAGCCGAGCGAGGCCGGGTGCCTTCTTGGCGTTGGCGAGGGTCGTCGGCACGTCCGCCTCGTCGGAAACCTGGGCGATCACGTCATAAGGCCCGGACGTCATCACGGTCTCCGACACCGACGGCAGCGCTGCGACGTGCGACGCCACCTCGGCTGCACGCCCGGGATCGGCCTGCAGCAGGAGGGTGGTCATCTCCACACGATCTCCCCGCCGTGTTCCCGCACGGGGTCAGCGTCGTTGCGGTCAGGTGACAGCATGGGACACGTGTGCACAGTCGTCGTCCGGTGGACAGCGCACCGGCCGGTCCTGCTGCTCGCGCTGCGCGACGAGCTGACCAGCCGCGCCTTTGACGAGCCGGCCGAGCACTGGCCCGCGCATCCGGGTGTCGTCGGCGGCCGGGACCGCACCGCCGGAGGCACGTGGTGCGCGAGCGACGTCGCGGCAGGTGCGACCGCGCTGGTCCTCAACCGGCCGCAGAAGCGGGTTGCCGACGAGGGTGCGCCGACCCGCGGCCTGCTGCCGCTCGTCGCGCTGCAGCACGGTGCCGGTTGGCCGGACCACCTGGACGTGCAGGGGATGGCGAGCTTCGCCCTGGTGCTCGCGACGCCCGAACTGCTGCGGCTGTGGGTCTTCGACGGCGAGGGGCTGTCGTCAGGGGACCTGGGAGCGGGCACGCACATGGTCACCTCCGGTGGCGCCGAGGACGGCAAGGCCGACCGGTACCTCGAGCGCTTCGAGCACCATCCGTGGCGCGAGCTGGTGCAGGGCGAGACGCCACAGGACGACCCCGCCGCCCTGGTGGTGCGGCATGAGAAGGACGACCTCGTGTTCGCGACGGTCTTCGGCCAGCTCATCGAAGCAGCGCCGGGACGACTGCACCTTGAGCACAGCCGCACGCCCTGGATGACGGACGGCTGGTCGGTGCAGGACTGGTAGGCCTCAGCTGATCCAGCGACGCACGGCGAGTCCGGCGGCGAGGATCAGCCCCAGTGCCATCACGGGGATGCCCATCGGGAGCCCGGTGGCCGCCAGCCCGGGGACGGGGCGCCGGTCGACCGGCGACGGCACCGTGCCGCTGCCGGTCGGCCCCTGCGGACCGCCGACGCTGACGGCCTGGGCGCCCACGACGAACGGGCAGCCGAGCGACCCCGCCTCGTCTGCGTTCGGCACGATGAGGCCGCCCTCGTTGCGACGGGTGGTGATGGCGAAGCCGGTCAGCTTCGCGCCCTTGGTGACGGTCTTGCCCTTGCCGAGCTTGGAGAAGAAGTCGGCGGGCACGTTGACGCGGACCTCGTTGGTCTTGTTGTCGAAGCTGCCGGTCAGGGCGGACCCGACGCTCGTGCGCAGCGGTGACTCCATGTGGAAGTCGTTGGTGGAGCCGGCGTTGCGGGCCGCCACCGCGAAGTAGCCGACCTTGTCGTAGGTGAACCCGAACTCGTACTGCTCGCCGGTCGCACCTGTCGGCGGGGTCTGCGACAGGTTCAGCACCTTGGTGTGCACCACGAGCTGCTTGTGCGTCGCGTCGTAGCTGAGATAGCCCTTCGTGATGTCCAGCGACGGCGCGTTGGGCAGCGGCGTCCCGACCACGACCTCCGTGGCGTCTCCCGACGGGTCGGTGAACGCCCCGTCCGTGGAGCAGAGCAGCTGCGCGGCCTTGATCTTCTGCTCGGGGAGCGGCTGGCCGGTCAGCAGGCTGATCCCGCTGGTCTGGCGCGTGTAGGCGCTGAGGAGGGAGCCGGGCGACTCGGCGTTGTCGGCCAGCGCGATGTTGGCGCGGCCCTGCTTGTCGATCGCGACCTCGAAGAAGTCCAGCAGCGAGCGGTCCCCGGTGCTCAACGGGGCTCCGGGCACGGGCACCAGCGAGCAGAACGTGCCGTTCTGGCAGATGTCCCCCGAGTGCATGACGGGCGTGATCGCCTCGCTGTAGTTGAGGACCGCCGGCGACGTCTTCCCACCGTTGGCGCGGTGCGCGTTGCCGAGCTGGGTGAAGGCCACGGTCCAGTTGGTGTTCTTGTCGCCCGGGTCGCGGTAGGCGAGGTTGGACTGTGGTGCGCCGCCCTGGCCGTGGTACCAGATGAGGTCCAGGTAGCCGTCCGCGCCGGCTGCCAGCCACGGGAACAGGTCGCTCTTGCCGGGGTCCGGCTTCTCGGCACCGGTGCCCGGCACCAGCCCGCGGTTGTCCTGGTTCGCCTGGAAAGGCTGGGAGAACGTCTTGCCACCGTCGGTGCTGGCGGCGTACTGCACCTTGAACCCGTCGGACCAGACGACGTAGACGTTGCCGGCCTTGTCGACGTCGACGACCGGGAAGAGCAGGTTGAGCTCGCGGTGGCTCGCCGGGTCGACGCCGAAGACCTTCGTGTCCGTCCAGGTCAGGCCGCCGTCATCGGAACGGGCCAGGTAGATCGTGTCCACGTGGTTGTAGGCGCCGGCGCCCTGGGCGTTGCTGTCGATCTGCGCCTGGGCGTTGTCGGCCGCGTCGCGCGGGGCGCCGAACACCGCGTACATCCGGTGGGTCGGCTCGCCGGACAGCACGTTGTTCGTGCCGGTCGGGTGCGAGTAGTCGGTGACGAGGTTGCCGACCTGGTTGGCGTTGGCCGCCGCCGGCAGCGTCGCCGCATCGATGATGCCGTGGGCGCCGTCCGGGGCCAGGGACACGTAGGTCATGCCGCCGTCGATGGACTCCGACACGACGATCTGGCTGGTGTCGACCTTGTGGTAGATGAGGAAGTTGGTCTTGCTGCCGTCGAACGCCTGCCACTGCCGGTCGGTCAGGGTGTTCTGGGTGGCATACGGGTTGGCCAGCGAGAAGGTCTTGCCACAGTCGGTCGAGACGGCCACGGTGAAGTTGTCGAGCAGGTCGATGTTGTGCAGTCCGGAGTAGGCGACCGGGTCGCAGCGCGTCTCGCCCATCGGCTTGTTGCCGATGCTGATCTCGGAGTCACCACCGCCGGTCCCCAGATCGGGCTGCTGCACCGGGCTCTGCACGAAGGTGTGCGTTTTGTCCTTGGCGTTGAACTGGTCGGTGATCCGCCAGAAGTTGCTGCCGAGTCCCGTCGGAGCCGACACGTAGGCCGCGGACAGCCCGTCGCCCGGCACTCGGATGCTCGGCTCGGCGCCGCCGCCCGCCAGCAGCAGGGGAGGGCTGAACGTCGCCCGGGAGGCAGCCTGCGCGGGGAGTGCTGACAGCGCGCCGCCGACGAGAAGCAGGCCTGCGGCGAGCGTGGCGGTGGCACGGCGACGGGTCATGCCAGGGGAGTTCGGCACGAACGACGCGGATCCTCCTGGGAGTGACACTCTGTTCAGGTGCGCCGCGCCCTTCCGCTCCTGCTGCTCCTGCCGCTGCTGACCCCGACCCCCGCGCAGGCCGCCCCCCCGCCGTACCACTGGTCGTCGAAGCCCATCGACAGCGCCACGGCCGCGCGGATGCGCTACAGCTACCACTCCGGCTGCCCGGTCGGGCTGCGCGACCTGCGCTACCTGACCATGAGCTACATCGGGTGGGACGGCGCCAGCCACACCGGCGAGATGGTGGTGCGGAGCAGTGCGGTGACAGCCGTCGCCAACGCCTTCAACCGGATGTACGACGACCGGTTCCCGATCCGACGGATGCGCCTCGTCGACGACTACCACGGCAGCGACGACGCCTCGATGGCCGACGACAACACCAGCGCGTTCAACTGCCGGGCCGTGTCCGGCGGCTCGGGCTGGAGCATGCACGCCTACGGCCTGGCCGTCGATATCAACCCGGTCGAGAACCCCTACGTGCACGCGGGCCGCGTCGACCCGCCCAACGGCAGGGCCTACGCGACGCGCAGCCCGGCCCGCAAGGGGATGGTGAACCGCGGCGTCGTCGGCGACTTCCGGGTGCACCACTGGGGATGGGGCGGATACTTCACGAGCACCAAGGACTGGCAACACTTCTCGAGCAACGGCAAGTAGCTCTGACGATCTCCACGGAGGGTGACCTGACATGTCCTCGTTCGCGCTGCGCACGGCAGCCTGCCTGACGGCCTCGGCACTGGTCGCGGGGACGATGGGCGCGACCGCGGTACCCGCCTCCGCCACCGTTCGCGAGCCGACCCAGAGCTCGGCCAAGCAGCCGCTGAGCAGGCAACTCGCCGCGGCCCGGGGTCCGGTCGACGTGCTCGTCGAGACGACCGGCACAACGCCGACGAGTGCCTATGCGGCCTACCGGTCGCGGGGGCCGGCGGCCGCGCGCAGCGCCGAGCGATCGGCGCAGCGGCTGTCCGCGGTGCGGGTCGCAGCCCTGCGCACCCGGCTGGCCGGCGAGGGGCGGGTCATCTACGCGACGACGCGGGTGCTGCCCGGAGTGGCGATCCACACCGACGCCTCGAACCTCCGCGCCATCGCGGCCCTCCCGGGGGTCGCAGCGGTGCTGCCGCTGACCGCGAAGCAGCGCAGCAACGCGCGCGCCGACGAGGTCACGAGGGCTATCAACACCTGGACGGCCCAGACGGACACCGGCAAGGGCGCGACGGTCGGCGTCATCGACACCGGCATCGACTACACGCACGCGGACTTCGGTGGTGGCCGTGTGGCGGACTTCACCCGCAACGACACGACCCACATCCCGAGCGACGACCCTGCCTATGCCGGCGACGTGGCGTTCCCGACCAGCAAGGTCGTCGCCGGTTACGACTTCGCCGGTGACGCCTACGACGGCAGCAATGTCCCGTCACCCGACAGCGATCCGCAGGACTGCGCCACCAGCGCCGGTGGTGGCCACGGCACCCACGTGGCCGGCACCGTCGCCGGCCTCGGTGTGACCGCAGCGGGTACGACGTACACCGGCTCCTACGCCGGGCTCACCGCCGGCGACGTCAGTGCGATGCGCATCGGTCCGGGCGCCGCGCCCGACGCCAAGCTGGTGGCACTGCGGGTCTTCGGCTGCCACGGCGGCACCCTCCTCACCATCGAGGCGCTGGACTACGTCGCCGGTCTCAACACCGACGCCGACCCCTCCAACGACGTCAATGTCCTGAACCTGTCGCTCGGCTCCGACTTCACCCGCGGGGACGACCCCGACGCCCAGGCCATCGACGCCATCACGGACCTCGGCGTGCTGCCGGTCGTCGCGGCAGGCAACGCAGGTGACCTGTACGGCGCGGTCGGCTCACCCGGCAGCGCCCGCAAGGCCCTGACCGTCGCCGCGACCGACGACGGCGTGGACACCGTCGACGGGATCAAGCTCACCGTCGATGCCGTCGACAGCACCTACCCTGCCAGCAACTCGGCCGGCTACGACTACCGCGGCAACCCCGCCGACAAGGTCGGGGAGCTGGTTGCGCTCACGCAGCCCGACAACCTCGACGGCTGCAGCCCGCTCGACGCGTCCGACGCGGCCGCCGTCAGCGGCAAGTACGCCTTCCTCGAATGGGACGACGCCGACGCCACCCGGCGCTGCGGCTCGGTGGCCCGGTCGGCCAACGTCAAGGCCGCGGGCGCCCTCGGCGCAGTCTTCGGCAGCAATGCGCCACGCTTCTCCGCCGGCATCACCGGTGACCCGGACATCCCCGTGACCCTCACCAACAAGTCCGGCGCGGACGTGATTCGCGCCGCGCTCAACGCCGGCAAGCCCGTGACGGCCACCTTCGGCTTCAACTACCGGGCGGGTACGGCGAACGGCACGAAGGTCATCGACCTGCCGAGCACGGACAAGATCGCCGACTTCACCTCCCGGGGAGGCACGCCGGAGGACGGCTACCTGAAGCCGGACGTCGGGGCGCCGGGCCTGCACACGTTCTCGGCGAACTCGGGCACCGGCAACGAGGGGCTGGACGAGAGCGGCACCTCGATGGCGACCCCGCACACAGCGGGCATCGCCGCCCTCGTCGTGTCGGCGCACCCGACCTGGACGCCTGAGGAGATCAAGGCCGCCGTCATGAACACCGCGTCGGGCGTGCTCAGCACCGACGGGCACGGCGCCGGTACGCAGTACGGCGTGACCCGCGTGGGTGCTGGCCGGGTCGATGCGCTCGACGCAACGGCCGGCAGTGTGGTCGCCTTCGTGACGAGCGACCCGGGCGCCGTCGGCCTCGGGTTCGGCGCCGTCGCGGTCACCGGTGCGACGAGCCGCAGCAAGACCGTGATGGTCGAGAACTTCGGCGCTTCGGCCATCACCTACGGCATCAGCTATGTCTCGTCCGAGGACATCCCCGGCGTCACGTTCGTGCCGTCGACGACGACGGTCTCGGTGCCCGCCGCGACCCCCGACGGGCCGGGCACGGCGACCTTCACCGTCGCGATGACCGTGTCGTCGAAGGCGGCGTTGCGCAAGACGCCCGACCCGACTGTCGCCCTGCAGCAGCCCGATCTCGACCGGCAGTTCCTTGCCGAGGAGAACGGCCGGCTGCTGCTCGCCCCCCTCGGTGGTGGCATCACCCTGAGGCTGCCAGCCGCGGTGGCTCCGCGCCCGGCGTCGAGCATGCAGGCGGCGCCGGCTGTCCGCCTCGTCCGTGGCCC
>JAWWOJ010000472.1:0-5109 GCA_033851885.1 Frankiales bacterium
CCCTGACTGCTCGCGCCACAGGTCCACGTCAGGGTCGTCGGTGGCAACGCCATCGATGGCCGCCAGCTCGGCCGGGCTGAAGTCGGTGTGCTCGATCGCGGCGACGTTGTCCTCGAGCTGCTGCACGGAGCTGGCTCCGACGACGACCGAAGTGACCCGCGGATCGCGCAACACCCACGACAGCGCCAGCTGCGCCAGCGACTGCCCGCGGTCGGAAGCCATCCGGTCGAGCTCTCGCAGGCCGCCGAGTCGCTGCTCGGTCAGCAGCCCGCGGGACAGGGTGGAGTCGCGCGCCGCTCGCGACTCCCCCGGAATACCGCCGAGGTACTTGGACGTGAGCAGTCCCTGCGCCAGGGCGGTGAAGGCGATGCAGCCCGCACCGATCTCGGAGAGCACATCGAGCAGGCCGTGCTCGACCCATCGGTTGACCATCGAGTACGACGGCTGATGGATCAGCAGTGGCGTGCCGAGGTCGCGCAGGATCGCGGCTGCCTGCCGGGTGCGCTCCGGGCCGTAGGACGAGATCCCGACGTAGAGCGCCTTGCCCTGCTGCACGGCGGTGTGCAGCGCGCCCATCGTCTCCTCGAGTGGCGTGTCCGGGTCCGGCCGGTGGGAGTAGAAGATGTCGACGTAATCCAGACCGAGACGTGACAGCGACTGGTCGAGGCTCGCCAGCAGATACTTCCGCGAGCCGTGGTCGCCATACGGACCGGGCCACATGTCCCAGCCAGCCTTCGTGCTGATGATGAGCTCGTCGCGGTAGGACGAGAAGTCCTGGGCCAGCAGCCGTCCGAGGTTCTCCTCCGCTGAGCCGTACGGCGGCCCGTAGTTGTTGGCCAGGTCGAAGTGCGTGATGCCGAGGTCGAACGCCCGGCGGGCGATCGCCCGCTGCACCTCCAGCGGTCGGTCACCGCCGAAGTTCTGCCAGAACCCCAGCGACACCATCGGCAGGTCGATCCCGCTGCGCGCCGGATCGCCGATAGGCCATCCTGTCGTACCTGCTGGCGTCCGCGACGAACGCACCTGTCGTGTCCATGAGCGTGCCCTTCTGGTTGGTCTTCCCTAGTCGACAGCAGCCACGGCAGCGAGGTCGTCCCGGGCGTGGCCCGCATCGACGGCTCGCTGCAGCCGCTCCTCGAGCGCGTGCACGAGCGGTGGCCGGACGCGGTCGGCTTGCTCGACCAGCCGGATGTCCTTGAGCGCGAGTTCGACCGAGAACCCGGCCGTGAAGTCGCGGTCCGTCATCAGCTGCGCCTTCTGCAGCGCATAGGGCATGTCGAGCGGGCCGCCGCCGAGCACCTCGATCAGCGCCGATCGTGGGAAGCCGAGCCGGTCGCAGGCCGCGAGCGCGTCGGCCATCGCGACCGTCGCCGCGGTCATCCACGTGTTGACGACCAGCTTGAGCCGGCTGGCCTCCTGACGGGCACCCACCACGAGGACTCGCTCACCGAGCGCGTCGAGCACCGGTCGGGCCTTCTCGACCCCGGCGGTCGGGCCTGCCACGAGCCAGCTCAGCTTCCCATTGCGGGCCGGGCCGGTGCTGCCGGACACCGGCGCGTCCAGCAGCACGCGGTGGTGGGTCTCCGCGAGCGTCCGCAGCCTGTCCGCCCAGTCGGCCCCGACGGTGGACGCTTGCACCCAAACCGCGTCGGGCGACAGCGCCGGCAGCATCTGCTCGGCGACAGCGTGGACGGCGTCCCCGTCCGTCACCATCGTGATGACAACAGCCGCGTCGGCAGCGGCGGACGCCGGATCTCCGGCAACCTCGATGCCGGTGCCGAGGCCCTGCACGTGGTCCGGCTCGCGGTTCCAGACCGTCACGACGTGGCCGGTGTCAGCCAGCCGTGCCGCCATCGCGGAACCCATGCGCCCAGCCCCGAGAATCGTCACCTTCATCGTCGTCCTCCTTCTGGTCGGAAGCTCATGGATCCGGCCGGCGCACCGATCACCCGCCAGTCGCCAGGATGGACCGTGGTCAGAGCCGCGGCGACGGTGACGACGGCCAGCACGGCGGTAGCGAGCGCCATCGCCGAGGTCGCGCCGGCGTGCAGGACGAGCTCTGCGCCACCGACCGCGCCGGCGAGCATGGTGGTGACGGAGAGGAGGCGTCGGGAAAGCGCCGGGCTCGGCCTGCGGGCGCGAACGTCCGCGGCGATGCCGGTGAGAGTCATGGTCAGCACCGTGGTCGTGAGGTCCGGGACGGCCAGCTTCCGGACGACGGCGTTCTGCAAGCCGGTGCCGACGGCAAGCACGGCGGCGGCGACGCCACGGGTGACGGGCGACAGCGACGCACCTGGCACCGCGACCACCAACAACGCCGAGGTCACGAAGAGGAGCTCGAACGCGGATCCGGCGGCGAGCAGGCGCGCCCGGTCATGGGCGAACCGTTGGATCAGCTGACCACCGGCACCGGCACCGACGAGGAAGCCGACGAGGGCCGCGAGCGCGCCGGCGAGCGAGAACCCGGGAGCGCCGGCGACGGCAAACCCGACGAAGACGACGTTGCCCGTCATGTTCGCGACGAAGACCCTGCCCAACGAGAGGATGCTGACCGCGTCGACGATGCCGGTCAAGAGCGTCAGACCGACGAGAAGCACCGGCAGGGGCCCGTGCGAAGGGTCCGCCGTGAGGCGCCGCCACACCGGTGGGGGTGCCCAGTGCGTGCCGGCGAGGTGCGGGACCGCGGTGGTCATGCGACCGTCTCCGGCTGGCGCCGCCCCGTGGAGTGGTGCAGCGCCCTCACCGGCACCGCGAGAGCAGCAGTGGCGAGCACCGCGAACACCGTCATCAGGACCTGCGTGCTGAGCAGCTGGTCGAGCAGGCCGAGCGCCACCACCGGTACGGCGAGGCCGACGTAGGCCGCGAGAAAGAACGTCGCAAGGACCTCGCCACGCTTGTCGGGCGGTGCGATGTCGACGACGGTGGCGAGCAGCGTCTTGAACAGCAGTCCGGCACCGGCACCGGTGGTGACGGCGCCGATGACGAACAGCGGCAGCTGGGCCGTCCACGTCCCGACCGTCAGCAGCGCGAGCCCAACGACTGCGGCGGTGGCCCCGGCCAGTCGGCTGACGCGCCCGGCCCGAATCCTCGACAGCTGTGCGGCCGCGGACGCCAGGAACACGACCGAGGCCACGGCACCGGCGACGGCGTGTGAGGGCTGGTGCAGCGTGCCGGCGAGGAAGCCGGGGACCAACGCGCTGAACATCCCGAGGATGGTGAAGGACGCAGCCGCGGCGAACGCGGCCGCGGCGAAGACCGCTCGCGCCTCCCGGGGGACCGCGATGCGCTGCATCCGGTAGCTGACCGACTCCTCGCGCCAGACGGTCTCCGGGGTCAACGCCAGCGCGACGACGGCGAGCAGGAGCAACGCCTCACTGATGAGGTACGGCGTGAGCAGCGGATCTGGTGCGTACTCGGCGAGCAGGCCGGACAGCAGCGGGCCGAGCCCGATCCCGCCGAGGTTCGCCGCGACGGCGACGACCTGCGCCCGACGCACGGACGCGTCAGGACGATGCTGGGCGTGCAGCTCACCGAGGTGGGCGGTCGCCGTCGTCGTGACGACGCCGACAGCAAGCCCGGTCAGCACCCGCGCGATCAGCAGCGCCGGCAGCGAGGTCCAGCCGATGAACACGAGACCGGCGAGCAGCGAGAGCACGGTCGCGCTGAGCAGCATGCGCCGCCGACCTACCCAGTCCGAGATGTGCCCGACAAGGAACAGACTCGCCACGACACCGACGGCGTACGCCGCGAAGACGCACGTGACGACCAACGACGAGAAGTGGTCGCGCCGCGCGTAGAGGACGTAGAGCGGGGTCGGCACTGCCGCGAAGGCCATCACCACCATGAACGCGTAGCCGACGAACCAGAAGCCCACGCCGTGAGACATCGTGCGGCCTGCCGGGCTCGCGGCGCCAAGTCCCGCAGGTGCGATGGTCTGGGTGGCGGTCATCGGGCTCCTCATCTCGGACACCTCCACCCTGCGCCTTGGGCGACTCACTCGTCCAACAGAAGAATCTGATCACAGTGAGCACTAGAGTCGCTGAATGGAGTTGCGTGCCCTGGAGTACTTCGTGGCCGTCGCGGACGAACGGCACTTCACCCGCGCCGCCGCACGGATGCACGTCTCCCAGTCGGGCATCTCGGCGACGATCAAGTCGCTCGAGGCCGAGCTGCACGCGCCGCTGTTCGAGAGAACCACCCGCCGCGTTCAGCTGACCGCCGCCGGCAGGGCGCTGCTGCCGGAGGCCCGCCGCGCTCTCGCCGCCGCGCGAGCGGGGGCCGAAGCGGTGAACGAGGTCCAGGGCCTCCAGCGCGGAAGCGTCTCGGTGGGCGTCATGCAGCAGATGGGGCTCGTCGAGCTCCCGCGCATGCTCGCCCGGTTTCACCACCGTCACCCAGGCGTCGAGCTGCGCCTGCGCCAGGCGTCCGCGGCCGACCTGCACAGGCAACTGGTCGACGGGGAGCTCGATCTCGCCGTCGCGTCACTGCCGGAACCCCGCGACGAGCGCCTCGTCGCCGTCGACCTCCTCCAGACGCCTCTCGTCCTGGTGTGCCGCGCCGACGACCCGTTCGCGGACAGGAAGACGGTCGGGGTCGGCGACCTGGTCGGACGCAACCTCATCGGCTTCCCACCCGGCTGGGTCATCCGCAGCCTCGCCGACCGCCTGATGCAACAGTCCGGCACACACCTCGACGTCAACCTCGAGGTCAATGACACCGCCACCCTGCTCGACCTGATCGAGGCAGGGCTCGGCGTCGCGATCCTCGCCGAAGGGCTCACGGCACAGCGGCGTACCCTGCGCGCTGTGCGGCTCCGCGGACCCCGGGTCGACTGGACCATCAGCGCCGTCGCGGTCGCGCCGAGTCCCGGCAACCCGGCCGCCGCTGAGCTGTGGAACCTCATCACCCGCTTCCCCCGTCGAGCCGCTGGCAAGGTCACGGCGCAGAAGCGGCCTGCTAGCTGACGGCGTTGCGCGGACCACAGCCACCATGACAACGCCGTCGGTCTCGGCAACCTGGCCCTGGACGGGCGGGAGCATGATGGGATCGCCCACCACCGTCGCCCCGAGAGAAGGCACCTTCGATGCGAACCGCCACCCTGGGCAGGCT
>JAWWOJ010000480.1:0-2598 GCA_033851885.1 Frankiales bacterium
CGCCTGCCACAGCGAGTCACTGCGCCACCACCGGCGCACGTCTTTGTCGATCACCGGCACGAAGTTGACCGGCTTGCCCAGCGTCTTGCACAGGGTGATGAAGAACGGCACATCGGCCGGATGCAGCTGCACGGTTTCGGCGTCGGGGTAGCTAGCCAGCAGCCCCTCGATCGCCGGCGCCGGGTTCTCCAACATCGCCTCGTCGTTGAACAGCGTGTCGATCGGGCCGTGCTCCTGGGCGTGCAATCGCGCCTCCGCGCGCTGCAGCATCTGCTGAAAGCGGTCGCGCCAGGTATCGGCCAGCCACGGGCTGCCGGGCAAGGCAGTGTCCGCGGTCGAGTCGCCCGCACCGATCGCCAGCTCGACGTAGCGTCGCAGCCACTGCAGGTAGGTCATGTCTGCGACGTCGCCGAAGTACGGCTTGGCCGTGCCGGCCATCGCGGCGATGATCTCGTCGCGGCGCTCGGCGACGGCGTCCGCGTCACCGGCGACCTCGTCGAGCAGCCGGCCGCAGCGTGAGGCGCTGTTGTCGATCTCGTGGATGTCGGCACCGAGCTGGCTGCGGCTGGAAGCCATGCCGCCCTGGGCTTTTCCTGCGCCGATCCATTGGTCAGTGCCGTTGATCTCGACCAGCATCTGCTTGACCGACGGAGACGTGGTCGACTCCTTGGTCGCCATCGCCGCGGTGCCGACCAGGATGCCGTCGATCGGCATCGACGGGAAGCCATACGACTCCGACCAGCGTCCGGACAGGTACTCTGCGGCCCGCTCGGGCGTGCCGATACCGCCTCCGACGCAGACGGTGATGTTGGGGCGGGACCGCAGCTCCGAGTAGGTCGCCAGCAGCAGGTCGTCGAGGTCTTCCCACGAGTGGTGGCCGCCGGCGCGCCCACCCTCGATATGCACGATCACCGCTTTGGTGGGCGCCTCGGTCGCGATGCGGATGACCGAGCGGATCTGCTCGATGGTGCCGGGCTTGAACACCACGTGGCTGATGCCGATGTCGTTGAGCTCGTCGATCAGCTCGACAGCTTCCTCGAGGTCCGGGATGCCGGCGCTGACGACGAGGCCGTCGATCGCGGCACCGGACTGGCGGGCCTTCTGAACCAGGCGCTTGCCGCCGACCTGAAGCTTCCACAAGTAGGGGTCGAGGAACAGCGTGTTGAACTGGTAGGTGCGGCCCGGCTCGAGCAATCCGGACAGCTCCTCGATGCGGGCGGCGAAGATTTCTTCGGTCACCTGCCCGCCGCCGGCCAGCTCGGCCCAGTGTCCGGCATTGGCCGCGGCGGCGACGATCTTGGCGTCGACAGTGGTCGGGGTCATTCCGGCCAGCAGGATCGGCGAGCGCCCGGTCAGCCGGGTGAACTTCGTCGAGAGCCTGACCCGGCCATCGGGCAGGGTCACGACGGTCGGCGCGTAGCTCGACCAGGGCCGTGCCACCTCGGGGGTGGCCCCGACGGTAAAGAGGTTGCGCTGACCGCCGCGGGTTGCGGCGGGCACGATGCCGACGCCGAGGCCGCGGATCACCGGTGCGGTGAGCCGGGTGAGGATGTCGCCGGGACCCAGGTCGAGAATCCAGCGCGCGCCGGCATTGTGCACCCGGGTGATCTCCTCCACCCAGTCAACCCGGCTCACCAGAATGGCTTCGGTCAGTTGGCGCGCCAGCGCGACGTCCAGGCCGATCTTCTCGGCCCACGCGCCGACGATGTCGATGCCGTCGGCCAACCGCGGCGTGTGGAAGCCCACCTCGACCCGGACCGGGTCAAAGACCGGCGCGAAGACGTCGCCGCCGCGGAGCTTGCTCTTGCGCTCGGCCTCTTCTTTCTCGGAGATCTGCTGGCAGTACAGCTCGAAGCGGGAGAGTTGCTCCGGCGTGCCGGTTATGACGACCGAACGCCGACCGTTGCGGATCGACAGCACCGGGGGCAGCACGGTCCGAACGTCCTGGGAAAACTCCTCGAGCAGCCGAAGGATGCGCTCGGGGTCGGCGTTGGTGACCGACACCATCGGCGGACGGTCACCGAGAACGGAGATGCCGCGGCGACGGGCCACCAGGGTCCCGGCCGCACCGATCAGCTGGGCCAGGGCCAGCAGCTCGACGTCACGCGTGCCCGCGGCCTTGAACGCCTCGACGGCGAGCACACCTTGCGAGTGCCCGGCGACGGCGACCGGCGGGGTCGCGGTCCAGTCCATGCCCTGTCGGGCCAGGGCACGCCCGGCCGCGATCTGGGTGAGCAGCACACCGGGTATCGACACCGCGGCCGAGGTCAGGTGCTTGTCCGCCGGGACCGGGTCCTCGGCCGCCAGCGCGCGAACCCATTGCAGCGGCTCGAAGCCGATCGGACGCACCACGACCAGCTCTTTTTCCACCGGCTCGAGCAGCAGCTCCGCTTCGCCGACCAGCGTTGCGATGTCGGTCTCGATCCCGGCCGAGGACACGAGTTCTTCGAGGGTTTCCAACCAGGCGCTCCCCTGGCCGCCGAACGCGACAGCGTACGGCTCGCCGGCCGTGAGACGGTCGACCAGAGCATGGGTGCTGTGCGGGCCATTCCCGTCGCGGTCTGCGGACACCCGGTCATGCTCGTGGATCGTCACCTT
>JAWWOJ010000518.1:0-3124 GCA_033851885.1 Frankiales bacterium
CGAGCCATCTCCACTGCGCATTCGCCTCGGCTCCGTACTCGCCACCATCGGCCTGCTTGAGGCCGAGCTCCCTCGCGGTGTGGGCGAACGACCCGCCGAGCGTCAGCGTCGCCGACGTCGCGATGACGACGGACTCCCCGAACAGCCGGTCCGCGACCGCCCCGCCGACCCACAGCGGTGAGACCCGCAGGACCTTGTCGGGCGTGGCGTAGACCGCGGACCGGACCATCGGCTCGCGGATCTCGCCGGCGGCCTCGGCGATCTCGGTCAGCCCGGCCCGCACCTGGTCGCGGCGGGCCTGGGAGACCTCGTCGTCCTCCTTTGCCGACCCGACCTCGTTCGCGGCCTGGCCGAACACGGACTGGACGACCCCGAGGGCGTCGACAGCATGATCGGGAAGCTGGGGGATCCAGCCCGGGAGCGTGCCCTGCAGCACGCCCTCGAGGACCTTGGCCGCGTCATCGAGCCGCTCCTGCGTGCTCGCCTGCACGTAGCTCTTCGCCTGCCCGGCGGCGCGCCGGGCTCCGGCACCGCTGACCTCGACGGTCAGGGCGTCGGTCGCGGAGCTGACGAACTCGTGCGCTTCGTCGAGGACCACCGCGTCGTGCTCGGGCAGCACCGGCACGCCGCCGAAGGTGGCCACCGCGAGCAGCGCGTGGTTGGCCACGACGACGTCGGCCGTCTTGGCCTGCTCGCGGGCCTTCTCGGCAAAGCAGTCGACCCGGTCCGGGCACTTGCTGCCGAGGCACTCGCGGGCGGTCACCGAGATCTGCCGCCAGGCCCGGTCGTTGACGGGGAACGGCACCTCGTCGCGGTCGCCCGTGACCGCCTCGGCGGCCCACTCGCGCAGCTGGACCACCTGCTGGCCCATCATCGACGTCGGCCCGTCCCACAGCGTGTCCTGCTCCTCGGGCTCGCGCGCGCCGGGCCCTTGGTGCACCTGCTGGAGGCAGGCGTAGTTGCTGCGGCCCTTCGCCAGGGCGTAGGTCGGTCGCCGGCCGAGGATCTGCTCCAGCGCGTCCGCGAGCCGCGGCAGGTCCTTGTCGACGAGCTGTGCCTGCAGCGCCTTGGTCGCCGTCGCGACGACCACCCGCTTGCCGCTCGCGAGGGCCGGGACGAGGTAGCCCAGCGACTTGCCGGTGCCGGTGCCGGCCTGGACCAGCAGATGCTCCCCGCGCGTCAAGGACGCCTCGACGGCCTCCGCCATGAGGTGCTGGCCCTCGCGCGCCTGCGCACCCGGGACGGCCTCCAGCGCGACGTCGAGAAGGTGGGTGGCGCGCACGGATGTCACCGTAGTCGCGGCCGGGCGGCCGCTCCCGGCCATCAACAGCTCAGCTCGTGACGACGTGGACCCGGTTGGCGCCGGCGAAGGTCAACGACAGCGTCTCCGGGATCGGTCCGTGAGGGTGGCAGTCGGCGTTGACCGAGCGGACCGTCACGACGACCTTGTAGTCACCCGGGTTCGCGTAGGCGTGCGAACGGGCGAAGGAGCGGCTGTCCGGCTCCGGCTGGTAAGGACCCGGGTTCGTGCTCGGCGACGGGTAGGCAGGGCACGAGCTCGGGCTCGGCTCGCCGCCGTCGACGGTGCCGTCACCCCAGTCGACGCTGGTGACGAAGATGGTGCCGTCGCCATCGGTCGCGTGACCCTGCAGCGTGAAGCTCTGCCCGACGCTCCCCCGCGGGGTGTTCATGCTGGCGGTCAGCGCCAGGCCTCTGTAGCCCTTCGTCGGGAAAGGGTACGGATAGCGGCGGGGGGTTGGACTGGTGCTGACGGTGGCGGTCGGGGTCGCCCTGGCGCTGGCCGTGGCGGTGGCGGTCGGCGTGACCGTCGTCGGCACGGGCGTCGGGGACTCCGACGGCGTCACGACAGGCGCCACGGAAGGCGTCGCCTGGGCCGTCGGTGTGCCGTCGCTGGTGGCCTGGTTGAGCGCGTAGGCCGCCGCTGCGGCCAGGCCGGCGGCGACCAGCACCGCCAGACCCGCGAGCAGGCGTGCCCGACTCGCCATGATGTGTCCTCCCCCTGAAGCGTGCGGGAGATTCTGCCTGATGTGGGGCCCTGGCGGGGGATGTCAGGCGAGCAACAGCCGCAGCGCGGGCCAGGTGCCCGCGAAGCCAGGGTGCAAGGGGAGCGCGTCGACGTCGGGGAGGGCGACCCACCGGACGTCGGTGCTCTCGTTGTCCAGAGAGTGCACGGGGAGCTCGCTGACCGCCCGCGCGAGCACCGTCGTGTAGGTCCACCCCCCGTGGTCGTCGACGAGGTCGTCGACGACCTCGACGCCGTCGTTGCTGAGACCGGTCTCCTCGAACGCCTCGCGCAGGGCCGTCTCGACCGCGGTCTCCTGCGAGCCGCGGGCGCCGCCGGGCACGCCCCAGGTGTCGCCGTGGTGGCTCCAGAAGGCGCGGTGCTGCAACAGGACCGTGGGCCCGGGGGCGACGACGAGCAGCCCCGCCGCGCCGTACACGCCCCAGTGCCTGTGACCCTGCGCGCACTGGGTCCAGCCGTCCCCGTCCCTCACGGGGGCCATGCTGTCAAAGACTGTTCACGTACGCCTGTGGGCCCATGACCACCCAGGAGCCCGCGGTCATCCAGCGCAGCGTCCAGAGCAGGTTCGCCTCGCTCATCGAGACACAACCGGAGGTGGGCCGGTTGAGCGACTCGTGCAGGAAGATCCCGGAGCCGCGCCCCCACACCGCCGGATTGTCGTTGAACCCGACCACCGCCGCATAGCGGTAGGCGACGGCCCGCGACGCCCACAGGTTCTCGTCGCGCGACGTGCAGCTCCTTCGTACATAGGTGTTGTAGTCCCTGCGCTCCCCCGACCAGCAGGAGTCGGAGTGCAGCTGCGTCCAGCCGAGGTGGACGCCCGGGTTGCTCCTGCTCCCGAACGCGAAGCGCATCGGGAACTTGCCCGCCGGCGTGGTGCCGTCGCCCTCGTGCCGCCGGGTGGCGTACTGGGAGCCGTTGCGGCCGACCCAGACCGGGATGCCGGTGCGGACCGAGTGCCAGCTGCTGCCGGACTTCTGCCACAGCGTCATCCCGCCCCGGGTGCTGTGCCAGCCGGGCGTCGTCACGATCGCGACGTGGGTGGCCGAGCCCATCCGGTCGAGGACTCTCGGGTACGCC
>JAWWOJ010000533.1:0-3353 GCA_033851885.1 Frankiales bacterium
GGACGACAGGACCTGTGGGATCACGGTGCGAACCGCGCGCGCATCTCCGCCGCCGCCACCGTGAGCGGCTCCGAGGAGCGCAGCCCCTTGGCGAGGACGAGCGCGCCCTCGAGGGTCGTCAGCACCGACAGTGCGAGGGCGTCGGGGTCGTCATAACCGGCGCCGGCGAGCCGCTCCGCGAGGGCGGCACGCCAGCGGAGCAAGGCGTCGCGGCTCGCCTGGGCCACGACGGGGTCCCCCGAGTGGAGGGCAAGCATCGCGATCGGGCAGCCCTGCTCGTACCCGCTGCGCTCCAGCAGCAGCTGGGCCTTGCCGAACCACCAGGCGATCGCCTCACCAGGGTTGCTGTGCTTCTCGAAGCCGATCCGGATGGCGCCCAGCGCCACATCCTCCCCCGCGCTGAGGGCCGCGACGGCGAGCTCCTGCTTCCCGCCGGGGAAGTGGTGCTGCACGGAGCCCCACGGCGTCCCGGACTCCGCGACGAGCCCACGCCAGGACGTGGCGGCGTAGCCCTGCGAACGGAACAACCGTACGGCTGTCTCGACCATGCGCTGGCGCGTGTCGGTGCTCACACCGGCAGGGTACCCCTTGACTAGTACGACTGTCATACCGCACTGTGCCCGCCATGGATGCACGCAGGATGTGGCAGCTCCTCGAGCCGGTGCACGCCGTCACCTACTTCGACCCTGCGGCACGAGAACCCCTGCGGCTGCTGGGGATCGAGGGCTTCTGGGCGGGCTACGTCATCCAGCGCGCCGCACCGTTGGGACCTGTGGGGCCGGCCCTCGCGACGGCGTCGTTCTTCGGCTTCCACCCCCGTCGTGCCGCCGCTGTCCTACCCGACGCCTGGCTCCGCCTCAGCCCGGCCGACGCCCTCCAGGCCCGCAGCTTCGGTGCGACGACCGCGCTCGCACCGCACCTCGCGGGCGCACCGGTGGAGGAGCTCGCCGACCTGCTGTGGCGGGCCGCCGCGGCCGCCGACTGCGAGGGCCGGGTCCTCGCTGCTGCCAACCAGGCGATCGCTCGCCCCACCGAGCCGCTGGCAGCCCTGTGGCAGGCCACCACCACCCTCCGGGAGCACCGCGGGGACGGCCATGTCGCGACGCTCATCAGCCACGGCATCGGGCCGATCGAGGCGATGCAGCTGAAGGTCGCGGCCGGCGAGTCGAAGGCCGAGGATCTCAGGCTGGGCCGCGGTTGGAGCGAGGACGACTGGGCCGCCGCGGCGCTGCACCTGGAGGCACTGGGCTGGGTCAGGGGCGGACGGCTCACGACCGACGGGCAGCGCGCGCGCAGCGACGTCGAAGCAGTCACCGACGCGGCCGCCCGTCGGCCGTGGGCCGCCCTGAGCACCGACGAGACCGAGCGGGCCGCCGAGCTCCTGGGACCGGTGGCCCGGGCCGTGTGGGCCAGCGGTGTCGTGCCGCCGTCCAATCCTGTCGGTGTGGGAGCGCCCTAGGCCGTACCGTCGCGTCCGTGCGGATCGGGATGCGGATCGAGCAGAGCCCCGTCGGGCAGGCCGTCATCGGTGCCTTCGCGCTGCTCGTGGTCCTCGCGGTGGGCGCCTGGAACCTGCCCGCGGGACGGCCGCACGACCGGGCAGTCGGCACCTTCGGGCCTGTCACGCAAGGACTCGGGCTCGAGCAGGACTGGGCGCTGTTCGCGCCGGACCCTCGCAGCTTCGGCGTCGGGGTCCACGCCACACTCACGTACCGGGACGGCCACACCCGGCGCTGGGACCCGCCGCACAACGGTGTCTTCGTCGCCCCATACCGCACCTACCGCTGGCAGAAGTACGTCGAGCGGCTCCGCGCCGACGACTACTCCGGTCTGTGGGACCCCACCGCGCGCTGGCTCGCCCGCGAGTACGGCCCGGGCGTCACCAAGGTCGTCCTCACCCGCACCTTCCGCGACGTCGCGACACCTGGCGACAGTAAGCCGCGGCCCCAGGCGGGACGCTTCGACTTCTACACGCTGGACCTCCCGTGAGCTCGCTGCGGCGCTGGCTGTTCGCCCCAGTCGACACCGCCCCGATGGCCGCGCTCCGGATCGCGTGCGGGTTGCTCACTCTCGGCTGGACCCTCTCGCTGCTTCCCGACGCCCAGGCCTTCCTGTCCCCTGATGGCCTCACGCGCGGGCCCGTCGGCGGGTCGTCCGGATGGTGGACCGTCGACATCGCCCAGCCGTACATCGCCTGTGCGCTGCTCCTCGCGGCCGCGGTGGCTCTCGTCCTGGGCTGGCACTCGCGGGTCGCAGCCTGGGTCGTCTTCCTCGGGCTGCTCATCCTGCAACGACGCGACGTCTATGTCCTCAACAGCGGCGACCTGCTGCTGCGGGAGCTCGCCTTCTACGTCGCGCTGATGCCCTCGGGTGAGCTGTGGTCGCTCGACGCACGACGTCGCCCACCGCAGCCCCGGGCCCCCTGGGGGCTGCGGCTGCTCCAACTGCAGGTCAGCGGGATCTACCTGTTCTCGGTCGTCGCCAAGCTGCACGGCACGTCCTGGCAGAACGGCACCGCCGTCGGCAAGGCCGTCCAGCTCGAGGACCTGCAGCGGATCGTCCTGCCACAGTGGGCCGCGACGAGCGTGACCGTGTCGGCGTTCCTGACCTACGGAACACTCGTCGCCGAGGGCTTCCTCGTATTCGGCATGTGGCTTCCCCGGACCCGTTGGCTGGCGATGGCCATGGGCGTCGCCATCCACCTCGGCATCGAGGCGACCCTGCTCATCGGCTGGTTCTCGCTCAGCATCATCAGCTGCTATCTGGCCTTCGTCCCGGCGCCGGTGCTCCACCAGGTTCGGGACCGCTTTCGGCGTACTGAGAGGATGGTGCCCTCAACCGTGGAATGAAGGAGCAACGCCGTGCTGGACCTCAACGGGACCTCGTCCCTCGTCACCGGCGGTGCGTCGGGCCTCGGTGAGGCCGCCGCCCGCCAGCTCGCCGCGCGGGGCGCGAAGGTCGTCATCGTCGACCTCAACGACGACAAGGGGGTCAAGGTCGCCGGAGACATCGGCGGTGAGTACGTCCGGGCCGACGTCACGGACCCCGAGGCGGTCATCGCGGCGCTCACGGTCGCGGAGGGCCTCGGCACGTTCCGCACCGCCGTGGCCGCGGCAGGTATCGGCGCCGCCTCGCGCACCATCGGCCGCGACGGCACCTACGAGTCGGCGTTCAACCTCGACTACTTCACGCAGGTCATCAACGTGAACCTGATCGGGGTGTTCAACACCGTGCGGCTCGCGGCCACCGCCGTCTCCCGCACCGAGCCGTTCGACACCGACGGTCAGAAGGGCGCGATCGTCACCCTCGCGTCGATCGCGGCCTTCGACGGGCAGATCGGCCAGGCTGCCTAC
>JAWWOJ010000565.1:0-7662 GCA_033851885.1 Frankiales bacterium
TTCTTCTTCTTGCCCTTCTTCTTGTCCTTCTTCTTCTTGCCCATGGTCGCCCCCTCTCTCGTCGCCGCGACCGGTGTGGAAGAGGGCATTGCACCACCGGAAGGCGCGGCGATCAAGAGCGTTCCCCACTCGCGGCTCGCTTGAGCGATGTGGCAGGACGATCTGCCCCACCTCGAGGTCAGACCAGCTGACGCAACTGGGCCCGGGCACCACGACGGACCAGGACGGGCACGAAGGAGCGGACCGGTGCGAGGTCGAACGACGCGACCTGCTCGCGCACGAGGTCGTCCACCACCGTCGGTGGCACCGCCGTGAACTCGCGGGCCAGGTCTTCGCGGACGTGCTCGATCTGGCGCTCCTCATCCGCAGCGGCGTCGCGACGGGGGGCAGCGATCACGGTTTCCTCCAGGGGGTGGTGTTCTGCGGTCGTGCCTGTGCAGGGCAGTGTGAACGCACTTCGCCCGGTGCGACAGACCTCGGACAGCCCTACGCCGCGAAAAGTGGGTGATTTCTGCGGGCGCGGGGCTCCTGGCGAGCGCCTGCCAGGGTGCTCCCGCGTGAGGTCTTCGTCGGACGTTCACCTCTCAGTTACCCCTGCGCGAGGTTGCCCTGCGACGTTCGGGGCGTGCATGCCGTCGAGCCCGTTCCGAGCCAGCTGAGCTATCGGCCGAGCCCGACGAGCGGACCGGTGCCGGTGGTGCCGCGCGTGCTCGTCGTCGCGCTCGAGGGCGGTCGCTCGTCGCTGGTCGAGGGCCTGCGCGACCAGGGTCTCGCCGTCCTGGTGGCGCCGGAGGGGGCGCTGGTCCAGCAGGCGGAGAGCGGCGCCGTGGACCTGGTCCTGCTGCACACGGACGGTCCGCGTGCCCGGGAGGACCTGGCGCTGCTCCGCACCGTCAGCGCCATCCCGGTCGTCGTCGCGCTGCGGGAGGCGCGGACGTCGCTGGAGGGCTTCCTCGAGAGCGGCGCCGACGACTGCGTCGCCAGTGGTGTCACCCGCACCGAGCTGGCTGCTCGGATCAGGGCGGTGCTGCGCCGCCGGCAGCGCCCGGCCGCGGGTGAGGTGCTGCGCTCCGGGGAGTTCGTCCTGGACCTGGCGAGGCACGTGTTCCTGCACGCCGGCGAGGTGGTGCACCTGCCGCCCAAGGAGTTCGGCCTGCTCGAGCTGCTGTTGCGCCGCGACGGTCGCGTGGTCAGCCGCGAGGAAGCTCTCGAGCTGGTGTGGGGCCACCGCCAGGACAGCGGGCGGATGGGCGACCCCACGACCGTCGACGTGCACGTCAAGCGGCTGCGCGCCAAGGTCGAGGCGGACCCGGCGAACCCGCGGCACCTGCTGACGGTGCGTGGGCTGGGCTACCGGTTCGAGCCCTGACCGCTACCGGGTTCGCACGAGGTCGAGGAACTCGCCGCGGGTGCGGGCGTCGTCGCGGACGGTGCCGTGCAGGGCGCTCGTCACGGTGTGGGTGCCGGTGACCCTGGCCCCGCGCAGGCGCATGCACATGTGCTCGGCCTCCACGACGACGCCGACCCCCCTGGGGTCGAGCTCCCGGACCAGCCAGTCGGCGATCTGCTGCGTCATGCGCTCCTGCACCTGCAGCGCCCGGCTGAAGTGCTCGACCACCCGGGCCAGCTTCGACAGCCCGACGATGCGGTCCTTCGGGAGATAGGCGACGTGGGCGGTGCCGACGAACGGCAGCAGGTGGTGCTCGCAGAGGCTGTGGAACGGGATGTCGCGCACGAGGACGAGCTCGTTGTAGCCCTCGTCGTTGGGGAAGGTCGTCGGCGCGAACGGCTGGGGGGTCAGCTGCTCCGCGAAGGAACGCGCCACCCGGTCCGGCGTCCGCCTCAGGTGGTCGCCGTCGGCATCCTGCCCGAGCGCGATCAGCAGGTCCCGCACGGCGCGGGCGGCGGCCTCGAGGTCGACGGGAGCGGTCATCAGGGACTCACGCTACCGGCCCGGTTACCGTGGGGTGATGGCAGACCCGCTCGCGCTGTGGTGGCACCGCCGCTCCTCGTGGGAGCCGGTGGGAGTGCCCGAGCTCGTGGCGCGCAAGGACGGGCGCAGCATCAGCGTCGTCGTGCCTGCCCGCGACGAGGAGCCGACGATCACCGGTGTCGTGCGGCCGCTCGTCGAGCAGCTCGTGCCGGCGGGTCTCGTGGACGAGGTGCTCGTCGTCGACGGTCGCTCCTCGGACCGCACGGCGGAGCTGGCCGCTGTCGCCGGCGCCCGCGTCCTCCGGCTGCCGGACGACCCCGCGCTCCAGGGCAAGGGCGGCGCGCTGTGGTGGGGACAGCAGCAGGCAGCGGGAGAGCTGCTCGTCTTCCTGGACTCCGATGTGGCGCCCTCCCGTGCCGAGACCGCGGTCGCGCTGTTGACGCCACTGCTCGTCGCACCGGCCGTCCAGTTCGTGAAGGCGGCGTTCGACCGCCCGCTCACGGTCGACGGCGTGCTGCACCACGGCAGTGGCGGCCGCGTCACCGAGTTGCTGGCCCGACCGCTGCTCAACGCCTGGTGGCCACAGCTCGCGGGCTTCGTGCAACCGCTCGCGGGAGAGCTCGCCGCGACCCGGGCGCTGCTCACGCGGCTGCCCTTCGCGACCGGCTACGGACTGGAGATCGGGATGCTGGTCGACGTCCTCAACCTCGTCGGCCTCGACGCGATGGCGCAGGCCGACATCGGCGAGCGCCGGCACCGGCACCACAGTGACGCCGCCCTCGGGCGGATGTCGTCGGAGGTGCTGGCCGCCGCCCTGAGCCGGCGCCGCGAGTCCGGTGCCGACCGGCTGGTGCAGTTCGCCAGGATCGGGGAGGACTTCGAGGCGACCACCACGACCGTGCACGCCGAGGACCTACCGCCCGTCGCGTCGCTCACGGAGGAGCAGGCCAGCTAGTGCTCGCTTTTCGCGGGAAGGTCCTGCCGGAGACCTCGCTGGTCATGGCCATCGTCAACCGGACGCCGGACTCGTTCTTCGACAAGGGCAGGACCTTCGGGTTGGGAGCCGCGCTCGAACGCGTCGACCAGATGGTCGCGGAGGGCGCCCACCTCGTCGACATCGGCGGCGTGAAGGCAGCACCCGGTGAGGAGGTGCCCGCCGCCGAGGAGGCCGACCGGGTGCTGCCCGTCGTCGTGGCCGTCCGTGCCGCCCACCCGTCGGTCGTCATCAGCGTCGACACCTTCCGGGCCTCGGTCGCCGAGCAGGTGCTCGCGGCGGGCGCGGACCTGGTCAACGACGCCTGGGAGTGCCCGGAGCCGGAGACCTACGACGTCGCCGCCGCGTACGGCGCCGGGGTGGTCTGCACCCACGCAGGCCACCTGCCACCGCGGACCCGACCGCATCGCGTGGCCTACCCCGATGTCGTGGGCGACGTCGTGCAGACCCTCACCGCGATGGCCGCACGGGCCGTCGCCGCGGGGGTGCCCGCGGAGTCGGTCCTCATCGACCCGGGTCACGACTTCGGCAAGAACACCCGCCAGTCGCTGCAGCTGACCGATCGCACCGCGGACCTCGTGGCGACCGGCTGGCCCGTGCTGATGGCGTTGTCCCGCAAGGACTTCGTCGGGGAGGTGCTCGACCTGCTCCCCGACGACAGGCTGGAGGGAACCCTTGCTGCCACGGCCGTCTGCGCGTTCCAGGGGGCACGGGTCTTCCGCACCCACGACGTCGCCGCGACGCTGCGGGTGCTGCGCATGGTGGATGCCATTCGAGGCCGCACCGAGCCGGTCGTCAACGTCCGCGGGCTCGCGTGAGGATCGCCTTCGTCCCGTCGGCGCCGCTTCTCCTGCCAGCGCTGGGTGGTGGGCCGGATGACCTCAGATCCGCCTGCCAGCAGGCGATCTCAGTGCTCTCGGGAGAGGTCGTCGTGCTCGGTGGCGCCGTCCCGACCGGCTGGCGTTCTGGCCAGGTCGACGCGACACCGTGGGGTGCGCGCGGAGTCGCCGCCGCCGACCCGTTGCCGCTGTCGCTCGCCGTCGGTGCCGCGCTCCTCGGCGACCGGCCGCACCGCCTGCTCGCCGTGGACGGCTCGGCAGTCGTGCTGCCACCCGGGGCCTCGGTGCTCGTGGTCGGGGACGGGACCGCGAAGCGCACCGAGAAGGCACCAGGACACTTCGACCCACGAGCCGCGGCGCTCGACGATGCCCTGCTGGCCGCGCTCCGTCGCGGTGTGCCGCAGGACCTCGCCCTGGATGGTGTGCTCGCCCGGGAGCTCATGGTCGAAGGGCTGGATGTGTGGCGCACGGTGGCAGGCACGGTGGAGGGCACCTTCGCGGCAGAGGTGCTGTACGCCGCCGCCCCCTTCGGCGTGGGGTACGCCGTGGCCACCTGGATAGGGTCCTGACCCGTGAAGGTGGTTGTCGTGGGTGCCGGTATCGCGGGGCTGCGCGTCGTGGAAGCCCTGAGGGACAAGGGCTCCGACGCGTCGATCGCCCTCGTCGGCGAGGAGCTGCACGAGCCCTATGACCGACCGCCGCTGTCGAAGCACGTCCTGCGTGGTGACCGGGAGCCGATGTTTCTGCGCGAGGAGTACGACTCACTCGGTGTGGAGCTGCGACTCGGGGTCACCGCGACGGGGCTGGCGGACCACCTGCTGCACACCTCTCACGGCGACGAAGGGTTCGACCACCTCGTCATCGCCACCGGCGCCACCCCCCGTCGACTGCCCGGTTCTCCCGGGTTCGTGCTGCGGACCCTCGATGACAGCCGCGCGCTGTCGCCGTACCTCGCTCCCGGCCGCACGCTGGGCGTGGTCGGTGCCGGGCTGATCGGCTGCGAGGTGGCCGCGAGTGCCCGGACGAAGGAGGCCGAGGTCCACCTCGTCGACGTGCTCGACCGCCCCCTGCTGCGGGTGCTCGGACCGGCGGTGGCGCAGCGGATCGCCGACCTGCACGCCTCCCACGGAGTGCAGCTGCACCTCGGCACCGGCGTCGCGGTGGCGACCGCCGACCGGCTCGAGCTCAGCGACGGCACCGTCCTCAAGGTCGACGCGGTCCTCGAGGCCATGGGAGTCGTCCCGGCGACGGCCTGGCTCGGGGACAGCCCGGTGACCGTCGACGACGGTGTGGTCTGCGACGGCATCGGCCGGGCGGGCGACGGGATCTGGGCCATCGGTGACGTCGCGCGCTGGAACGGTGTGCGACGTGAGCACTGGACCAGTGCCGGTGAGCAGGCCGTGACGGTGGCGGCCGCGATCCGCGGCGAGGCTGTCGTGCACGACGTCGTTCCCTACTGGTGGAGCGACCAGTACGACGTGAAGCTGCAGGGGCTCGGTGCCGTTTCCGGCGACGACGACGTGGTGGTCGTCGAGGTGGGACCGCGCGCCCGCCCGCTGGCGGTCTACTCCCGCGAGGGCCGGCTGACCGGCGTGGTCGGGTTCTCTGCGGGCGCCGCTGTCATGAAGCTGAAGCCCGACATCGCCCAGAACACCCCGGTTGCAGATGTTCTGGCCGCGCTCACCGGTTGACGCGCCAGGCAGGAATACCCGTCGCGACGGCGAAGTGAAGGCTGGTGCGCACTCGTCTGATCCTCGTCCCCCTGCTCGTCGCCGCGCTGCTGCCGTTTGCCAGCGCCGGAGGCGCGACCACCCCGGCCCCGGCGTTCACGCAGTACACCTCGCCGGTCGGCGTCGACCTGGTCACGGGAGCCCCTGAGCCCGCCGCGACCGTGATCTACGACGTCAAGCACAACCCCGCGGGTGTGCCGGTGTTCGGCATCTACAGCCAGAAGGGGATCGGCGACTCCTGCGGTGAGCCGACGCTCGGCTACGACCCCAAGACCAACCGCGCGCTCTACCAATGTGGCCTGCAGACCCTCCGGGTGACCTTTGCCGCCAACGGCAGGTCGACCTGGACGCCGGTGCAGCCGCTGGTCGAGAGCGTGCAGTCCAGTGACCCGATCCTGTGGCGCGACACCGACACCAACCGGGTCTGGGTCAACCAGCTGATGCCGCAGGGCTGCTCAGCGCAGGCCTACACCGACGACTTCGGCAAGACCTGGACGCAGGGCGCGCTGGGCTGCGCACTCGGCATCTCCTTCGACCACCAGACGATCGTCACGGCCAAGCCGCGGACGCTGAGGACGGTCGGCTACCCCAACGTCCTCTACTACTGCACCAACGACCTCGCCGCGATCGACTGCGGCACCAGCCTCGACGGCGGTCTCACCTACGGCCCGTCGCACCCGGTGTCGACCGACCCGGGCGAGACCTGCTCGGCCATCGTCGGCCACCTCAAGGCCGCCCCCGACGGCACGACCTACCTCATGCCCGACGGCTGCAACGACGAGGCGGGCAAGCAGGCCGTGTTCGTGACCGAGAACGACGGGCTCACCTGGACCAAGCACTCCATCGGGCACTCCACCGAAGGCGACGCCGGGCACCCGTCGCTCGCGGTCGGCAAGGACGGCACCGTCTACGCCGCCTGGGGCTCGCACGACAACGAGGCCGGCGGCGGCCGGGTGCAGGTGTCCGTCAGCACGTCCAAGGGCGCGCACTGGACGATGCCGGCGGTGCTGGGCAAGGACGTCGGCGTCAAGGTGTCACGCTTCCCGCTCGCGGTGGCCGGTGACGGGGACCGGGCGGCGGTGGCCTACCTCGGCAGCACCAGCGACGGCAACCCCGGTGACCGCAAGCACTTCACGGGCGTCTGGCGGATGTACGTGTCCTACACCTACGACCGCGGCAGGCACTGGAAGACCTACGACGCGACGCCCGCCAGCCCCGTGCAGGTCGGCTCGATCTGCACCGGCGGGACCTCGTGCACCGACGACCGCAACCTGCTCGACTTCAACGACATGGTGCTGGACGACAAGGGCCGCGTGGTCATCGCCTTCGCCGACGGCTGCCTCAAGGCCACGTGCACCCCCGCCGACCGACTGAAGAAGGGCGCGGTCATCCGCCAGACGACCGGCCCGGCGCTCTACCGCTAGCTGCGCCCGATCTGGTCGCTGCGGTCGAGGTTCGCCAACCGCAGCTGGCCCTTGGCGACGAGCCGGCCCTGCTCGTCAGTGATGTCGACGTCCCAGAGCTGCTGGCTCCGGCCGCGGTGGATCGGCGTCGAACGCGCCGTCAGGGTCCCCTCGCGGGTCGCCCGGATGAAGTTGGTGTGGTTCGACGTCCCGACCACCGGTCCGTCGTACCAGACCGCGCCGGACATGCTGCCGACCGACTCGACGACCGAGCAGAGCACCCCGCCGTGCAGGATCCCGTAGGGCTGCTGCAGCTGCGGCGTGATGGTGAACTGCGCGGTGACGCCGTCCTTGGTCAGCTCGGTGACCTCGAGCCCGATGAGCTGGTCGAAGTGGCTGGGAGTGGCGGCGTCGTCGCTCATGAGTCCGACCGTATGACGGACCAGCGCGCCAGCAGGACGCCGGGGTCGTCGTCGACGACGAGCGAGCGCAGCGCAAGCCGGGCCGCAGCCGCACCGCTCAGCAGCCGAGGCCCGGCGCCGACGAGGCTGGGGGAGGTGGTGAGGCAAAGCTCGTCCACGACGCCGGCGGCCAGCAGGGAGGTGAGCAGCGACGGGCCGCCCTCGCAGAGCAGCCGGCTGAGGCCCCGGTCGTGCAGGGACCGCCTGAGCATCAGCGGATCCGTCGTGCGGATGACCTCGACGCCCTGCGGCGTCGCGACCCCCTCCGGCACAGCGAGGATCACCGGGCCCTGGAGCACCTT
>JAWWOJ010000584.1:0-3342 GCA_033851885.1 Frankiales bacterium
CGCACTCCCGCTGCGGACGCTGGAGGAGGCCGTTGCCACGTGGGCTGACGAGCTGGCTCAGTTCCCGGAGCGGTAACGACAGACGGCGCGAGTAGGTGCCGTTACCTGTTCGGCGTCTCGGCTTGACGTGAATGTGCAACATCTCGTGGCCAGATCGGCATTGAGTGCTTCAGCAGTCCGCTCATGTACCCATCTTTTGCCCGGTGTCCTGAGCAGGACGCTCTTCGCGTCGAGCGCACCGGGAAGCACGTCAGCGCCGCCTAGACGACGATGTCGAGTCCTCCTGTTGCAAGCCGGCGACGGCGAGCACGCTCGGCACGCCCGTCATCTTCTCGCCACCGGGAAGTGCCAGTCGCGCCACACCCCGAGGACCCGGATCGCGAACACCACGACGGCTGCCAGCGCGGCAGTCGCCGCAGCGGGCGCCCCGAGCCCGTCGCCCGCGGTCACGACCGAGGCACCGAGCACAGCGGGTACGGCGTACAACTCGCGTCTGAGGACGACGGGGACCTCTGCGACGAGCATGTCCCGCGCGATGCCCCCACCGATGCCTGTCAGGCAGCCGAGCGTGACGGCCGGCACGGCCCCCAGGCCGGCGTGGAGCGCCTTCGCCGTACCCGTTGCGACGAACAGGCCGAGGCCGGCAGCGTCGAAGATCCGGACGGGCGCGGCGATGTGGTCCAGGCGGGATGCGCCGACGAAGACGATCAGACCGGCCGCCACTGCGACGACGAGGTAGCGAGGTTCCCGCAGGGCCACCGGCGGGGTGTCGCCGAGGAGCACGTCGCGGAGCAGGCCACCGCCCAGGGCCGTGACAGCCGACAGCACCAGCACGCCGAACAGATCGAGCCGCTTCTCGATCGCGAGCGACGCGCCGGAGACCGCGAACACGAAGACACCGAGCAGGTCGAGGACGTCCAGAACGCTCATCCGCGCAGCTGTCGGACGCCCTGCGCGACGAACCAGGCGTCGACCACGCCGAGCCCACTGCGTTGGAGCAGCCCGGTCACCGGGCTGTCCACCAGGGAGGCGAGCAGCAGGACGGCACTGGCGACGCCCGTCGCGCGGGACAGCCGCGGAGCGCCCAGGTGCGCGCCCAGGAGGGGGGTGGAGGCCATGGCGACGTAGGACGCGGCCGCCGCCGCGACGTGCGGCCCGTCACCGAAGGAGGCACCCAGCGGAGCTGCGGCGACCCCGAGCGTGGCCAGGCCGGCGGCACCGACCGAGGTACGAAGCCCGCGGGGCAGGCCGACCGCCCAGACCGGCGCGAGCACACCGAAGCTGACCATGCCGGCGGTCATCAGGGGACGTGTCGGCGCCCCGACCCGGGCCAGCTCGCTGATGTGCTCGCGGACCGGTGAGTAGCCGGCGAGGCGCGCGCCCGCCAACGCCCAGGCCGAGACGAAGCAGACGGGCGCCGCAATGCCGGCGAGAGCGGGCAGTCGTCGAGGCACCACGCGAGGCTAGCGACGTGCCTGGCGTGTGATCCGGAGCACAGGTACGTTGCGGGCACCGCATCGTCACATTGCGGGCACCGGACCCATGAGCCCCGAGGAGCACGACCGTGGCAGCGCCGCTCCGCAAGGGACGCGCTCTGGTCAACCAGCGCCTGTCAGGTGTGGCGTTCCTCCTCGTACTGGCCCTCATGGTCTGGCTCTCGGTGGCGCTCTACAACAAGGACTTCACCGACACCGTCAACGTCTCGCTGAAGACCGACCGGGTCGGCAACCAGCTCACGGTGCATGCCGACGTGAAGGTGCGCGGTGTCGTGGTCGGCGAGGTCCGCAAGGTCACCTCGGACGGCGACCACGCGGTCCTCAAGCTCGCCCTGGAGCCAGGCCAGGTCAGCCGCATCCCCCGCGACGTGCAGGCGCAGCTGCTGCCCAAGACGCTGTTCGGCGAGAAGGAGGTCGACCTCATCGTGCCCGGCAGCGCGTCCTCCGACCACATCCGCAACGGCGACACGATCGAACAGGACCGCTCGACGACGGCGCGCGAGACCGAGACGGCGCTCAACGACCTGCTGCCGCTGCTCCGTGCCCTCAAGCCCCAGCAGCTCTCCATCACTCTGAACGCCCTCGCCACGGCCCTGCGCGACCGAGGCGACCAGCTCGGCCGCAACGCCGTGCGGCAGGCTGCCTACCTGCGGACCTTCAACCCGTCGCTGCCGACGTTGCAGCAAGACATGCAGGGCCTCGCCGACGTCGCCAACACCTACGCCGACGCCGCGCCGACGCTGCTGAGGACACTGGACAACCTGTCCTTCTCGAGCCGCTCGGTGGTCGACCAGAAGGCGCAGCTGGACGCCTTCCTCACGAGCACCGCCGACTTTGCCGCGACGGCCACGGCGATCACCGCGCAGAACGAGCAGCGCTTCGTCGACCTCGCGAGACTCAGCCGCCCGGTGCTCGACCTCTACGAGAAGTACTCACCGATCTACGCGTGCACGCTCGGCAGCATCGTGGTGCAGCAGGTGGAGGTGGAGCGCACCGAGGGTGGCCTCCAAGGCGGGCTCCACATCACCCTGGAACCCATCAAGGATCGGAACGGCGGCTACGTCCCGGGCGACGAACCCAAGGACAAGGAGGTCCGGGACAACCAGTGCTTCGGGTTGAAGGGCCAGCGGATCCGGCCCTACCCCAACTACGCGAACCCCCAGGACGGCTACCGGGACAGCGCGCCGCCCGAGGACCCGGGCCAAGGTCCCGGCGGCTGCTGCCAGAGCATCATCGCGCAGCTCGAGTCGTCGCCGCGGCCGGTCGCACGGCGCAGCCTTCCGACCGGGACCACGCCCCTCGAGCTGCTGCTGCTCGCACCTGCCACCGGCTCGAGCTCCTGACACGATCTTGCGAGATGTCTTGACACGGAGGCAGTTCGTGTCAAGAGTGTGACCATGCTCACAGGACGGGTCACGACCCGCGACGCCCTCCTGGACGCCGCCTACGACGGCGCCCTCGCCGGCGACTGGGACCGGGTGCGGATGATCGACGTGGCCCGGGCGGCCGGCGTCTCGCGGCAGACCCTCTACTACGAGTTCGGCTCCAAGGACGCGCTCGCCGAAGCGGTCGCTCTGCGTGAGGCGGCCCGCTGGATGGAGGGCGCCGACGCCGCCGTCGTCGGCCACGAGGGCAGCCCGGCCGAGGCCGTCGCAGCGGGCACGCAATGGACGCTCGAGGAGGCAGCGCGCAACCCGCTCCTCAAGGCCGTCCTCACCGACGACGCCGGCGGACTGCTGCCGGTCCTCACCACCCGCGCCGAGTTCCTGCAGCGCGCGGCCCGTGACCACTGCGCCCAGCACCTCACCTCGCACTGGCCGAGCATCCCCACCGACCGGGTCAGGCT
>JAWWOJ010000588.1:0-4084 GCA_033851885.1 Frankiales bacterium
GCGAAGTCGTCGAGCAGCTCCGTCACGATCTGAGTCACCTGCGGCTCGAGCGCTGCGATCCGGCGAGGCGTGAATCCCTTGCTGACAAGGGATCTGCGCAGCAGGTGGTCCGGCTCGTCCATGTCGATGAGGTGCGGCAGCGGGCCTGTCTCGGGTCGCGAGCCGCCGGCGCTGCTGAACAGCTCGGGCCGTCGGCTGGCGAACGCGACGGCCTCGTACGACGCGAGGCCCCACATCCCCGACGTGTCGTCACGGAAGACAGGTCGCACCGCGTCGTACGCCGGAAACGGGTTGCCGGCGTAGAAGGCACCGTCGAGCAACGGGACGTCCACCTCCCGCACGGTAGTCAGCGCCGTGCGACCGCCTGCACCCGGCAGTTCACCTGGAGCTTGCGATAGGCGTGCTCCAGGTGCTTCGCGACGGTGCGCGGGCTCACCTCCAGCACGTGTCCGATGGCCGCGTTCGTCCGGCCCTCAGCGACGAGGTCCAGGACCTCGCGCTCCCGCCTCGTCAGCATCGTCAGCTCCACGGCACTGCCCCCCCGAGTACGCACCTGTGCGTATGGACGCTCGCCCTCGCGCGCGCTGCAGTCAAGGGGTCGATGACGTGGAGGAGCTATGCGCAAGGTTGCAGACTGTCGGCAGATGCCGAGCGAGTCGGGGTGCACGCTGACGATCTCGGGCGACGAGGACGAGGTCCTGCGGGCCGCGACCGAGCACGCGGTGAGCGTGCACGGCCACAGTGACGGTCCCGAGCTGCGCGAGGGCATCCGCAGCATGCTGACCGACGAGGTGCCCGCGCACGCCTGACGGCTACCAGCCGCGCAGGTCCACGGGCCAGCTCTCGAGCACCTCGTCACCGTCGACGAGGTGCATCTGGGCGTGCATCGCGACGGTCGGGTCGATGTGCCCGGGGATCACCCGGACGCGGTCGCCCACCGCGAAGTCGGTGCCGTCGGCGGAGAAGACGGTGTGCTCGTCGGCGCAGTACCACACCGACGCGCCCTCGATGCTGGGGTTGCCGTGGTCCATGCCGAGCCCCTTGAGCCCCACGTCGGCCACGAACCAGCCGCCCGGGTTGGCCGAGATGATCCTCGAGAGAATGGTCAGCGACTGCTGGAACGGCGCGTGGGCGTGCGCGTAGGTCGTGTCCATCAGGCAGTACGAACCGGCCTGGATCTCGTTGGCCCAGGTGTTCACGTCGTAGGTCCCGGTGCCGCCCGCTGACACCAGCTCACCCCCGACGTCGGCAGAGGCCTTGAGCAGCAGGGCCATGCAGTCCTCGACCTGCTTGCGCTTCTCCGCCGGGTCCTCGACGAGCATGACGTGCCCCTCGTAGCCCATCACCCCCCGGACCGTCAGGCCCTTCGACCGCGCGTAGTCGGCCAGAGCGCCGGCCTCCGGCGCGCCGATGCCACACCGGGGCAGTCCGACGTTGACGTCGACGACGACCTCGCGCACGCCACCGTCGGCGGCGGCGTCGACCGTCAGGTGGCTGTCGACGGCGACGGTGACGCGGGCGTTGTCGATGGCCCCGAGCCGACGGCAGTCGAGCACCTCGTTGGCGAGCAGCAGGTCGTCGCCGAGGCCGGCGGCGGCCATCCCTTCGACCTCGCGGATCGTGGCGCAGGTGAAGCCGGTGTGGCCGAGCGCGTGCATCCGGCGCGCGAGGGCGGTGGTCTTGAAGGCCTTCACGTGCGGCCGCAGCCGCACGCCGGGCAGCGCCGCCGCCATCTTGTGCAGGTTGGCGTCGAGCAGCTCGCGCTCGACGATGAGGGCGGGCGTCTGCAGGTCGGACAGTTTCACGAGAGAACCACCAGAGTCAGGATTGCGAGAAGGAGGACGTTGGCCACGGTGGCCGCGATGACGATTGCCATCAGCCGGTCGTCTGGGTCGTCCCACGCCCTTCCAGGCGGGGCCTCACCATCTGCCGGGGTGTCGCAGACCGGGCAGCGGTGCCGGGTCAGAGAGGGGGCGTAGGGCGCTGTGCAGCGCGTACAGACGACGCGCTCGAGGGTTTTCACACGGTCCTCCCGACGAGCGCGAGCCGGCGTCGGCGCTCGACGAAGCCGTAGAGGGTCGCCGTGCCGAGCGACAGCATCTGCCAGCCGGCGAAGCCGATCAGGGCGGTCTCGCCGCTGATCCGCCGGCCACGCACCTCGAACGACACGGCCTGGGTCGGCGGCGCGACCTGCGGGGGCTGCTGCTGTGACGGTGAGCCGAGAGTGCCTGGGGTTCCTGGGATCACGGTCGTGACGGTGGCCGGCGGCGGGTTCGTCGTACCCGGGATGTTGACGGGCGGGATGATCGGGACCGACGGTACGGCGGGAGCGTCGAGCTCGGTGAGCTCGATGCCGCCGAGGGTGACCGTGAAGCTGTTCGCCGACACACCACCCGGAAGGTCCGGGGACGTCATCACGACCTCGACACCGCCCGTGCTGGCCGTCGCGGACCGGCTCGTGTGCTGGGCGACGCCGCCGACCGTGTGCACGCTGGTGATGCCCGCAGCAGCCAGGACCGCGTTGACCCTGTCGGTGGCCTGGCTCAGCGTCGTGCCCGGGACCAGCGGCGTGCCGGCGGCGACGACCCCGTCGTTGGTGATGGCGACCTGCTGGCCGGCCACGGTCGCGCCGCTCACGACCAGCGCCTGCTGGGCGCTGTGGGTGTCGCCGTTGGCGGTGACCTTGGCGGTCGCGACGATGCTCTGGACCTGGAAGACGCTCGCGAGGTCGACGTCGCTGACCGTGACCTTCGCGTTCTGGGTCGCGGTGCCCTTCTGCACGTCGAGGGCCTGGTCGACGGCGCTGGTGCCGGGGCCGATGTCGACGACCGGGACGACCGAGTAGCGGGCCGCCTGCGCCCGGCCCTGGGCGCTCGTCGGGGACACCTTGGCGCTGGCGTTGGCGGCGCCGAGGTAGACCGGGGGTGCGTCGACGGGGTCACCGACGGTGAAGGAGTTGCTGGTGTCACCGGGGTAGCGCGCCTCTGCCTCCAGCGTGCCCACGACCTTCTGACCCGCCGCGCCGTTCACCTGGCCGGCGACCGTGTGGAACAACGTCCCCGGCTCCTCGGGTGCCGCGACGACCGCGGCAGAGGGAGCGGAGTCGAGGGCGGCGCTGACGTAGGCGGACCCGGTGTCGAGGGTGACGAGGCCGCCGGAGGCTCCGACGACGCCCATGGTGCGGCCCGCGGCCGCGATCGCTGTGAGGCTGCCCTGGTCGTAGACGGGGTCGCCGGCGGCGGAGACCGGACGGACCAACACGACCGCCAGCACGACGGGCAGCAGCGCCAGCAGGGCCAGGAGACGCCTCATGATCCGAGCGCCTTCTCGAGGATCGCCTGGGCGAGCTCGTCGGGTGTGCGGCCCTGCTCGGCGGCGAGCCGCTCGAGCCGGCGGACGTCGACCCCGGCGAGCGACACCGGCACCTGCTGCCGGGCGTCGCGCGGCGCACCGGGCAGCTTGGCGGCGTCGTCCGATCCGAGGTAGGCCGCCCCGATGTCGGCGGCGGACAGCTCGGAGGGCCGGCCCGCCGCGGCGACCAAGCCCTGCTCGATGACGACCGCCTGGTCGGCGACCTTGAGCGCCTGACCGACGAACTGCTCCACCATGACGACCGCCATCCCTTCGTCGGCCAGCTTGCGTACGAGGGCGAACAGGTCGGTGACGACCGTCGGCGACAGGCCCATGCTCATCTCGTCGAGCATGAGGAGCTTGGGTCGCTGCACGAGGGCGCGGCCGATCGCGAGCTGCTGCTGCTGGCCGCCGGACATCGTCCCGGCGGGTTGGGTCCGTCGCTCCCGCAGGATCGGGAACGCCTCGAGGACCTCGTCGACGGCCTGGGTGTCGCCGTCCCTGCCGGCGCCGTAGAGGCCCATCCGCAGGTTGTCGGAGACAGTGAGCCCCGGGAAGATCCCCCGGCCGGCGGGGACGTGCGCGATGCCGAGCCGCGCGACCCGTTCCGGCGCCAGGCCCAGCAGCGAGGTGCCCTCGAAGTCGACGTGCCCGTCCCGGGCCCGCACCAGCCCGGAGATCCCGAGCAGCGTCGTGGTCTTGCCGGCGCCGTTGGCACCGAGGACGGCGGTGA
>JAWWOJ010000591.1:0-8207 GCA_033851885.1 Frankiales bacterium
CCGACGCCGACCCCCACGGCCTCGCCCACGGCTTCTCCGACGGTCTCGCCGACCGGCCCGAGCGACCAGGCCCCTGTCGCGAGGCTGCATGTCCGACCGCTGCAAGGCTGGGCGCCGATGCGCGTCAGCGCTGACGGATCCGCCTCGAGCGACGATCACGGCATCACCCGCTACTACTTCGTCTGCGGGAACGGCCAGCGCTTCGACGCCGGGTCGCGGGTGGTCTGCACCTACACGCGTGCCGGTTCCTACCCGCTCACGCTCGAGGTCACGGATACTGCCGGCGTGACCCGGCGGATCTCGACCACCGTGTCGGTGTCACTGCAGCGCCTCACCCCGTCCCTGACCGGGACGACGAGGATCGCGCAGGCACGCTCGGCGCTGTACCGGATCGGCGTCCACCCCGGAAACAACACCGTCCCTGCCGGCTACTCCCTGGGCTCGCCGCCCAGGGGCGTCCGGTTCGTCATCTCCCACTACGCCGTTCAGACGATCGGTGTGGTCAACGGTCACAGCCGGTACGTGTACGAACCGCTCCGCGCCGGGCAGCCCATCCCGAACGCCGCCGTCGTCGCGGTGGTGCTCATGCCCGTCCGTTCGTAGCGTGCCCAACCGGAGTACGCAGGTCCGCACCATGCCCGAACCTCCCGTGAACCGGCAATCGGGCGGCTGACACGCCCACGTGTCGGACCAGCAAAGTCCTGTTGATCACGACCAGTAGGTCGGCCCACTGAGCACGTTGCTCACGAGCTGGCGGGCGCACAAGGCCCCGATCACATTGCCCGTGCCGCAGTAGCCACCTGCGGCCCAGACGCCCTGCCGCACCTCACCGAGGTACGGCAGGGCGTTGTGCGTGAAGCCCACCGACGCGGCCCAGCGATGCGTGACCACCGCCTCGGGCGCGAGCGACGCGAGCAACTCGTCGAGGGCACGCTGGACCGTGTCGCTCACCTCGGTCGACGAGGTCTCCTCCTCGTCCCCACCGAGGTCGCGGAAGCCGCCGAGCACGATCCGGCCGTCGGGCAGCTGCTGCCAGTACTCGTACCCACCGCGCAGGTAGACCGGCCGCGAGAACCGCTGGGGCACAGGCGATGTACCGAGCATCTGCAACCTCACGGTCCGCACCGGCACCTCGGGCAGCAGCCCGTCGAGCCGGCCATCGACGAGGACCAGCACGTGGTCGCAGGAGACCCGTCCGCCAGGCGTCTCCACGACGCCGCGCGCCACCGACACGGCAGGCGTCCGCTCGTACAGCCCAGGACCTGAGGCGAGGGCGCGGCAGCGCTCGAGGGGCTGGCAGACGCCGTCTCGGGGGAACAGCAGGCCGCTGCCCTCAGGACCCTGGTAGTCCAGGACGGGGAAGCCGTCGAGACGCAGCGCCGTGGCCTGTGCGGTGCAGTCCGCCAGTCCGTCAGCGTCCCGCTCGATGCGCAACGAGCCGGAACGTCGGAGGAAGCCGGCCTCCTCCATGCGGTCCAGCTCGTCCAGCGTCCGCCGGTAGAGCACCGGGTCGCGCTGTCGGTGGTACGCGGGTGCCGGTCCGGCCAGCAGGAAGCCCCCGTTGCGACCCGCCGCGCCGCCCCCGACCGGGCCGGCGTCGATGCCGACCACGGACGCACCGCGGGCGCGCAGCTCCTGCACGGCCGTCAGTCCCGAGCCGCCGAGCCCGATGACACACACGTCCGCGGTCACGTCCTCCTCGAGTGCCGGCAGGCCGGTCCAGGCACCGTCATCCCACAGCGGCTCCATCAGCGGCCCCATCAGCGGCCCCGTCACGTCGTCGCTCGTCGCACCACGTCGGCAATCCGGGCAGCCGCCTTCCGAAGGCCGGTGCCGTCGTGGACCATCGCCTCGAGCAGCACGGCTCCCAGCAGGACGTCGAGCAGGGCGGCCAGCGACACGCCCTCGACCGCCTCCCCTCGCTCGACGGCTCCGGCCACGAGCTCGGCCAGCGACTGCCGTACCGGGACGACGGTGGCCTCCAGGAGCTGCGCGTAGCGCGACCCGTCGTGGACGTACTCGCCCAGCAGGCCGGGTACCGCGGCGCGGACGGCCGGTTGCACCAGCCAGCCGAGCAGGACCTCGACCAAGGTGGTGAGGTCCTTGCGGTAGTGGCCCGTCCAGCGCGGCTCGACCCACTCCGACGCCGGGAAGGCCGCCCACTCGACCAGCTCGCGCTTGCCGGGGAAGCGCCGGTAGACCGTTGCTGGGGAGACCCCCGCCGCCCGCGCCACGCCCTGGACGGTCAGCCCGTGGTAGCCCACGGCCACCAGCAGGTCTTGTACGACGCGGCGCAGCGCCTCATCGACCCGCGGGTCTCGGGGGCGCCCTGCGCTCGTCATCGGGGAGCAGTCAACCAGGTCTTGTGAGCCACGCCACCCGACGATACCTTGAAAGCGATACGAGATGACTCGTATCGCTTGAAGGAGGCCCCGTGACCACCGCCGCTCGCTGCCCCGTCGCCCACCTCAACCTCGTCGACCCGGACACCTTCGCCGGCGGGTTGCCGTTCGAGGCCTTCGCCACCCTGCGGGACGAGGCACCGGTCTGCTGGCACGACCAGCCGGGCTCCTGGGGCGAGGGCTTCTGGGTCGTCACCCGCCTCGAGGACGTACGCGAGGTCAGCCGAACCCCTGACGTCTTCTCCTCCTACGCCCGCGGTGCGCTGCTCACCCTCGGCGACGAGGCCGACGAGGAGCTGGCCCTCGCCATGACGCGCCAGCTGATGCTCAACATGGACCCGCCGGAGCACGGTGCCTACCGCCAGATCGTGCAACGCGCCTTCAACCCCCGCACCATCCGCGGCCTCGAGACCAGGCTCCAGCGATTCGCCGACGACATCGTCGACCGGGCGCTCGCCAAGGGTGAGGGCGACTTCGTACAGGACGTCGCGGCGGAGCTTCCGCTGCTCGCCATCTGCGAGCTCGTCGGTGTCCCGGCCGACCAGCGCAAGGCGGTCTTCGAGCTGTCCAACCGGATGATCGGGTTCGACGACCCCGAGCTCGGCGGCTCCCCAGCCGAGGCCGAGGTCGCGATGGCCGAGATGTTCGGCATGGCGCATGCGCTGGCTCAGGAGAAGCAGGGCCGCCCGGCTACCGCGGCCGACGCAGACCTCATCAGCACGCTGCTCCAGGCCGACACGGGTGAGGGGGCGCTGACACCCGACCAGTTCGCCATCTTCTTCGTGCTGCTCATGGTCGCCGGCAACGAGACGACCCGCAACGCCATCACGCACGGCATGCAGGCCTTCTTCGAGCACCCCGAGCAGTGGGAGCTGTTCAAGGCGGAGCGCCCGCTCGAATCCGCGGCCGAGGAGATCATCCGGTGGGCCTCGCCGATCATCGCGTTCCAGCGGACGGCGCTGTCCGACTACGCGCTCGGGGGCCAGCGGATCAAGGCCGACGACCGGGTCGTCATGTACTACTCCGCGGCCAACCGCGACGAGCGCAGCCTGGGGGACCCGGACACCTTCGACATCGGGCGCGTCGACAACGAGCACGTCGCCTTCGGCGGCGGCGGCCCGCACTTCTGCCTCGGCGCCAACCTGGCCCGGGCAGAGGTCCGGATCATCTTCGACACCATCGCGCGCCGGATGCCGGCGATCGCACCGTTGGCCGCGCCCCGGCCACTGCGCTCCAACTTCGTGCACGGCATCAAGGAGCTCCAGGTCCGCTACGCCTGACCCACGTCCCTGAAATCAGGCCGGCCCGCCCCTCGGGTGAGGGACGGGCCGGTTGCGATGCGGGTGTGGGACGTCAGTCGTCCCAGGGTCCGTCGTCGTTCATGTTCTTCTCTTCTCTGGGACCCCGACGATCTCGTCGGCGGGGTCTTGGGTCCGGAGCGACAACCCTGTCGGCTTCCGGATGCAGCGATTGTGCCCGCTGTCGTGGGGTGCAACCGTGCCCAGTGCATCGGCATTCCCCGGCACTTCCTGAACAGCTTACGTTGCGGCCATGACTTCTGTCCCCACCGTGCTCGGCAGTGTCGAGGCGACCGACCTCGGCCGCACCTACATGCACGAGCACGTCTTCGTGCTCACGCCCGACGTCCAGCAGAACTATCCCGACGAGTGGGACGAGGAGGAGCGGGTCGCAGACGCTGTGACGAAGCTCACCGCGCTGGCGGCCCAGGGTGTCCGCACGATCGTCGACCCGACCGTGGTGGGGCTGGGCCGCTACCTGCCGAGGATCAGGCGCATCAACGAGCAGGTGCCGCAGCTCAACATCGTCGCGGCGACCGGTTGCTACACCTACGACGACGTCCCGTTCTTCTTCCACCACCGCGGCCCGGCCGTGTTCATGGACGAGCCGATGGTCGACCTGTTCGTCCGCGACCTGACCGAAGGCAACCATGGTGTGGTGGCGGGCATGCTCAAGTGCGCCATCGACGAGCCGGGCCTCACACCCGGTGTCGAGCGCGTCATGCGTGCGGTCGCGAAGGCGCACCTGCAGACCGGCGCACCCGTCACCGTGCACACGCACCCGGAGTCACGGACGGGTCCCGTCGTGCAGCGCGTGATGTGCGACGAGGAGGGTGTGGATCCCCGACACATCGTGCTCGGTCACAGCGGCGACACAACGGACGTCGATCACCTGGAGTCGCTTGCGTCCCAGGGCTTCACGCTCGGCATGGACCGCTTCGGCATCAACCTGGCGACGACCTTCGAGGCCCGGGCAGACACCGTGGTGGAGCTGTGCCGGCGCGGCTTCGCCTCCTCGATGGTGCTGTCGCAGGACGCCGCCTGCTACATCGACTGGATCGATCCGGCCGTCAAGCCGATGCTGCCGCAGTGGCACTACCTGCACCTCGAGGAGGACGTGCTGCCGTACTTGCGGGAGCACGGCGTCACCGAGGGGGATCTCACGACGATGCTGGTCGACGTCCCCCGTCGCGTCTTCGAGCGCTGAAGCGGCCGTCGCGCTCCTCGACGACCAGCGGCATCTCGAAGCAGTCCGACAGCCCTTCGGAGGTGAGGACGTCGGAGGCCCGGCCCTGCGCGAGCAGCCGGCCATCCGCCATCAGCGCCGCGTGCGTCGTGGTCGCAGGGATCTCCTCCACGTGGTGCGTGACCAGGACGCTCGTGAGGCCCGCCCGCACCCGGTCGAGCGCCTCGATGAGGTGCTCGCGAGCCGGCAGGTCGAGCCCTGCGGCAGGTTCGTCGAGGAGCAGCAGGTCGGGCTGTCGCACCAGCGCACGGGCCAGCAGGGTCCGGCGTTGCTCGCCGTTGGACAGCACCTCCCACGGACGATCGGCGAGTGCCGAGATCCCCACCTCCTCAAGGGATCTGGTGACCGCCTCATGATCGGCGGACGTCGGCGTCCAGCGCAGCCGCAGGCCGTTCGTACCGGTCAGTCCGGTGAGCACGACCTGCCCGGCAGTGAGCCGTCCGGACGGGGTGTGGCGACCGACGACCTGACCGATCCTCGGCCACAGCTCGCGGAAGATGTCGACCCGGCCGAGCTGATGACCGAGCACCGCCACCGTCCCGGAGGTCGGGTGCTCACGCGCACCTGCCAGCGCCAGCAGCGACGTCTTGCCGCAGCCGTTGCGACCGAGCAGCGCCCATCGCTCACCTGCACCGACGGCGAGGTCGATCCCTCGCAGGATCTCGGTGCCCTCCCGCCGCCAGGTGACGCGCTCGAACCGCAAGGCGCTCAGCGGACGATCCCTCGAAGCACGACTGCCTTCGGCTGCTGCAGCACGGCCAGGTCCTGACGGGGATCGGCGTCGTAGACCACGAGGTCGGCCTGCGCCCCCTCCTCGAGACCTGGCCGTCCCAGCCACGGACGGGCCTCCCAGGTCGCGGCGCGCAACGCGTCATCGATCGAGAGGCCGGCGCTGCGCAGCTCGAGCACCTCGTCGGCGACCCGGCCGTGCGCCAGCGACCCACCTGCGTCGGTGCCGGTGTAGATCCGGATGCCGGCCTCGTGGGCGGCCGCGAGCGTCGCGTGCCGCCGCTCGTGCAGGGACAGCATGTGCTCGGAGTACCTCGGGAACCTCGCCGACGCCGTCGCCGCGATGTCGGGGAAGGTCGCGATGTTGATGAGGGTCGGCACGATCGCGACGTCGTGGTCGACGAACAGCGGGATGGTCTGCTCGGTCAGCCCGGTGGCGTGCTCAACGCAGTCGATCCCCGCGCGGACGAGCGGTGCCAGGCACTCCTCTCCGAAACAGTGCGCGGTCACCCGGGCGCCGAGCTCATGGGCCGCGGCGATCGCGGCGCCGAGCACCTCCTCCGGCCAACACGGGGCGAGGTCCCCTGACTCGCGATCGATCCAGTCGCCCACGAGCTTCACCCAGCCGTCGCCACGGACCGCCTGCTCGCGCACGGCCCCGACCAGCTGGGACGGCTCCACCTCGTTGGCGAAGTCGCGGAGGTAACGGCGGGTGCGCGCGATGTGCCGCCCCGCCCGGATCAGCACCGGCAGGTCCTCGCGGTCGTCGACCCAGCGGGTGTCGGCCGGTGACCCCGCGTCGCGCAGGAGCAGGGCGCCCGCGGCCCGGTCGGTGAGCGCCTGCTGCTCGGTCACCTCGGCCGCGACCTCACCGTGGGGGCCGAGCCCGAGGTGGCAGTGCGCGTCGACGAGGCCCGGCAGCACCCAGCCCTCGAGGGTCGCGACCTCCCCGGCAGGTCGGTCGAAGGTGATCCGTCCCCCGACGACCCAGGCCTCGCCCCGCACGTCCTCCGGTCCCACGAGCACGGGCCCGCGCAGGTGCAGAGACATGCGCCTCACTCAACCACCCCCTTCGTGCACTCTCGCCCACCGCCGTACCGCCCTCCCTGAGCTCTCGCGCGGCTGGCCGCGATGGCAAGCGTGGCGGCAGCCCGCCAGGTGCGCGACAGCTCAGGCACCTCGTGACAGAGCTCAGGAAGGGGGCACTTGACAAGCATGCGCGAGTGCTCAACTATCTGGTTTATCAACTAAGGAGTTGAGCAATGGATCCGCTGAGCCGGGTGTTCGCGGCCCTTGCCGATCCCACCCGCCGCGCGATCCTCGAGCGGCTGGCGGAGGGCGAGGCCACGGTCAACCAGCTCGCCGAGCCGTTCGCGATGAGCCTCCAGGCCGTGTCGAAGCACCTCAAGGTGCTCGAAGCGGCGGGGCTCATCGGCCGCGGCAAGGACGCGCAGTACCGGCCGGCCCGCCTCAACGGCGAGCAGCTCGGCACCGCGGCGGCCTGGCTCGACGACTACCGCGTGTTCTGGGAGGGGTCCTTCGACCGCCTCGACGCGCACCTCAAGAACCTCACGCACGCCATCGAGAAGGGGAAGAAGTCATGACGCTCAACACCTCACCCGTCAACGAGGAGCGCGGCTACACCATCCAGCGCACCTTCGACGCCCCGCAGGACCTGGTGTGGACCTGCCTGACCCAACCGGAGCACTTCGCCGTCTGGTACGGCGGCCACGACGGCCAGATGAAGGACATGGTCTGCGACGCGCGGGTCGGTGGCGCCTGGGGCGGCACGATGGTCCTCCCGAACGGCGTCGAGATGGCGTGGCTCGGCGAGTTCCGTGAGGTCGACCCGACCTCGCACCTCGTCCTCGCCTTCACGGTGCCGGACGAGTTCCCCGAGGGGACACCCTTCGAGTACGACCTGTTCCACTTCGACCTCGCCGAGGCCGACGGGAAGACCGAGCTCACCCTGCGGCAGAGCGGCGGCCACCTGACCGACGAGCAGTACGTCGGGGCCGAGCACGGCACGGGCACCTTCATCGACGTCCTGGCCGAGCACCTCGCCGCACTCCAGGGCTGAGCCCGACAGCGCAGTTGCGATGAGTTGGGGAGCCACCGCTCGTCAACCCCTCGTGAGCACCGTCGTGACCCTGCGCGGGCCGCTGACCGCGGCGGCGATCACAGCCGCCTGCGACGACGTGGACGGGTTGCTCCGGCACGAGGTCCACGTCGTCGTGGCGGTCTCCGGGTGCGACCTCTCGGTCGTCGACGCGGTGTCGCGGATGCGGCTGCTGGCCCGCCGCTGTCGCGGTCAGCTCGAGGTGGTGGGCGCCGATGTCCGGCTGTTCACCGCGTGCGGCCTGGGCGACGTCCTCTCGGGTGACTCTCCGTCGTGATCAGCTGACAGGGAGGCGGAGGTCCAGGCCGAAGCGGGGGAACAGCTTCTCGACATCGAGGAAGTGGTGGATGTGCGCCACCGCTCCGTCGGTGATCTCGAGGACCTGCAGCGACCACGCCTGGTGGCCACCGTTG
>JAWWOJ010000147.1:0-7773 GCA_033851885.1 Frankiales bacterium
GCACCGGGTTCGTGCTGGTCGCCCTCTGCGCGGTCGCGCTCGTCGAGCACCTCAAGGCCCGACCGAGAACGGCAGCGCGCCGCCGGCCGGCACGGCTCGGGATGCTGTCCGTTGCCGCGACGGGCGCCGCCGCCGGGGGCATCCACCTCGCGGTCGTGCCGAGTCACTGGGCCCAGGCTGAGATCTACGGTGCGTTCTTCGCCGTGGTGGGGACGACTCAGGTCGTCTGGTCCCTGCTGCTGCTGGTCCGGCCCTCGAGGCCGCTGCTCGGCCTGAACGCGGCCGCGAACCTGGGGGTGCTGCTCGTGTGGCTGCAGTCCCGCACGATCGGCCTGCCGCTCGGTCCGGCCGCCGGGCTGCGCGAGCCGATCGGCCTGCTCGACCTCGCCTGCGCCGTCGTCGAAGTGGTCGGTGTCGTCATCGCCCTGCGCTTGATCCTCCGCCCCGCGCGGGCTAGCGCAAGCCCTCCGCACGCCGGGCCGACTGCAGCAGCTGCGCGAAGTCGTCGGCGTGCAACTCTGCCAGCTGCTCGGTAGCCGTCTTGCGGGCGCGGCGCTCCCGCACCTCGAGATCCCCGGAGCCGACGACACCCAGCAGCGGGGCCCGCTCCGCAGGTGCTGGGGCACTCGCTGCCCGGACGGTCTTGACCGCTGACGCCCGGGGGGCCCGCGCCTTCGCAGGGGGACCTGCAACGCAGGACGTGCAGGTCTCCGACGCCGCCTCGAAGGCATCCTCCTGGAGCACCTTGCGACACTGCACACACCGCCGCCAGGCAGCCACCGATCCTCCTTGACTCGAGCTGCCCCCACCGTACCTATGCCAGACCTATGCCAGCGTTCGCGACAGGCTGCCGTCCCGCCATGAAGGACGCGCCGACGGTGTGACCCGAGGTAACGTCCCTCGCGAGGGGAGGTGACGGAGCTGGTCATCCGCAGGGCTGTCCCAGCAGTCGCTGTCCTCGTCGGTGCGCTCGTCGCCCTCCCTGCCCCGACCTCTGCAGCCGCACCCGAGGTGGGCTACTCCGTCACGACCGCCGGCGCCGCCGTGCGCGTGGTCTCGACGCAGCAACCGGCTTTCTCGATCGCAACCGGCGATCTCGTCGACCAGACCCTCGGCCTTGTCTCGAGCAGCTTCAGCGCCAGCTCGTCGGAGTCGCGCGCGGCCAGCTACTACCCCGGCGACCTGCTGGCCCAGGCCGGACAGCTCATCTGCGGGCAGTTCGGTCCCTGTCCTGTCGAGCCCCCGACGTACCCGCTTCTGGCTGAGGCCTCCTGGCCGACGGTGCGGCACGCGACCGCAGGTACGTCGACCGCGACCGCGACCGCGACCTCGAACTCCGGAGCGACCTCGTCCACGCGCCGGCCGTCGGGCGTCCTGACGACGGGGGCCCTCACGTCGGCAACCAGCACGGTCGTGCGGCAGGACGGCCTGCACGTCCACGTCCTGACCACGGTGCAGGACGTGGCCATCGGGCCCCTGGCGATCGCGAGCGTCCAGGTCACCGACGATGTCGTCGTCCATCGGGACGGGCGGACCACCGCGGTGCCGCGGGTCGTCGCGGGTCGCGTCACGGTCGCGGGTACGCCGGTGGAGCTCGGGTCGACGCCGGTGCCTGCGCTGGCGCGGCGGGGCTTGTCGGTGCGGGTGGTCGGCACCGACACCGCGGGTGCGCGCAGCGCCGCCACCGGCGTGCGCATCGACGTGTCGGTGCCCGTCAACGGTGCCGGCGCGCCGGTGCCAGGAGTGCCGACCCTCGACCGGACCTACGTGGGCTCCGTCGTGCTCGGCGAGGTCGCCGTCGTGGCGACTCGGGACGACGCGCTCTCGCTGCCGATCCTCCCGATGCCCCAGCCTCCCGACACGTCCGGACCCACCCTGCAGCAACCCGTGGCCGCGCTGCCTGTCACGGGCACCGTGCCGGGAGGCCGGCCCTTGCCTCCTGCGCAGGTCGCGCAGCCGTCCGCGACGCTGCTGGTCAGGTCGATCCAGCTGGACGACCTCGGTGACCTCGGTGACCTCTACGCGGTGCTCGCCCTCGGCGCCGCTGTCGGGCTGCTGACGTCGCGTTCGCTGTCGAGGAGGGCCTGGTCATGAGGCGCGTTCAGCCGTTGCTCGCCTGGGGTCTGGTGGCGGCCGGAGCCCTCCTGCTGCTGCTCGGCTGGTACGGCGTCAGCGGCGAGTCCTTGACGGCCAAGCAGCTGCCGTACCTGGTGTCCGGTGGTCTGGGGGGGATCGCGCTCATCGTCGTGGCCGCGTCGCTGCTCACCACCCAGGACGTGCGTCGGCAGCTGGAGCGGCTGGAGCAGGTCGAGCAGCGCGTCACCACGATGTATGAGCTGCTCGTCGAGGAACTGGTGCCGGCTGCCCTCGACGCCGCCGAGCTGGTCCGGGTGGCGGGCGGATCGACGTACCACCGGCCCACCTGCCCGCTGGTGGTGGGCAAGGAGACCTCGCCGCTCGGGCCGGCCGACCGGCTGGCGCTGACCCCGTGCGACGTCTGCGCACCGGCAGCAGCCTGACGTGCTCCTGACGCTGCAGCTGGCCCTGGCCGGGCTCGCGTTCGGCAGCGTCGCGGCCTTGTCGGGGATCGGCCTGGTCGTGACCTATCGGGCGACGGGGGTGTTCAACCTCGCGCACGGTGCGGTGGCCACCCTGATCGCCTACGTGCACTGGGAACTCGTCGTGCGGCAGGGCGTGCCGGAGGCGGTCGCGGCGCCGCTCTGCGTCCTCGTGCTCGCGCCGGTGCTGGGGGTGCTCGGGTACCGCGCCGTCTTCCGGCCGCTGCAGGAGCGCGACGCGTCGCCGGCTGAGGCCCTCGTCACGACCCTCGGCCTGTTCGTGCTGGTCGTCGGCTTCACGACGGTGCTCTGGGGCAACGGCGCGAAGCGCGCACCCGCGGTCTTCCCGACGGCCCGCTGGGACCTCGGTGACCTGACGATCCGCTCGGACACCGTTGTGCAGCTCGGGGTCGTCGGGCTCGTCGCGATCGTGCTGGCGGTCCTCACCGGGCCCACCCGGCTGGGGGCCGACGTGCGCGCCGTCGTCGACCGGCGCGAGCTGGCGCAGCTGTCCGGCGTGGACGTGGACCGCGTCAACCAGCTGGGCTGGGCTGTCGGCACGGCGCTGTCCGCGATCACCGGACTGCTGCTCGCGCCGAGTCTGTCCCTCACGCCCTACGGCCTGACGCTGGTCGTCCTCGAGACGTTCGCGATCCCCGTGCTGGCGCGGCTGTCCAGCCTCGGGGTCGCCACCGTCGCTGGGCTCGGGCTCGGCGTCGCGCAGGCAGAGCTGACCCAGGTGCACCTGACCCAGGAGCCGTTCGCGACGGCGCTCCAGGCCCTGCAGTCCAACCTGCTGGTCGTCGCCCTGCTGGCAGGGCTGCTGCTGCTGCCGAGCCTGCGGGAGGTGGGCGACGCGGGGAAGGCGAGGAGCTTCTCGAGCCGTCGTGGCAGGCGCACCTCGCGCCGCCGCAGTGTCGTGCTCTACTCGATCGCGGCCGTCATGCTCGCCTCGCCGCTCGGCTACCCCGCGGAGCAGCTCCGCCAGGCCCAGGCGGTCCCCGGGCTGGCCGTGGTGCTCGTGAGCATCGTGGTGCTGACCGGCTACGGCGGGCGGATCTCGCTCGGGCATGCCGGCTTCGCCGGCCTGGGAGCGCTGTTCTTCGCGAAGCTCAGCAGCGGCGCACCGGAGCTGGTCGCGCTCGTCGGGGGGATGCTCGCGGCCGGTGCCATCGGTGTGCTCACCGGCTACCCCGCGATCCGCCGGCGCGGGCTCTTCCTCGCGCTGACCACGTTCGCTGTCGGGGTGACGGTCAGTAGGTTCGTCTTCGAGTCACCTTCACTGACCTCTGGCATCGACGTCCACCGACCGAGCCTGTTCGGGCTCTCGCTGGCCGGTGACCACACCTTCTACGCGTTCGAGCTGGCCTGTCTCGTGATCGCGCTGCTCGTCGTGCGCAACCTCCGGTCGGGACCACTCGGCCGTGCCCTGCTCGCGGCTCGCGACAGCGAGCCGGGAGCCCGGGCGAGCGGCCTCGACATCGGGCGGATCACCCTGTTCACCTTCGCCGTCAGCGCCGTGATGGCCGGCCTGGGCGGTGCCCTGCTGGCTCAGACCACGCTGTCCTTCGACTCGCATGCGTTCGACCCGGTCTCCAGCAGCCTGGTCTGGTTCACGGCCGTCGTGGTGTTCGGTGCCGACAGCGCTGCGGGTGCCGTCCTGGCGTCCGGGCTGTTCGTCGCCATGCAGCTGGTGACGGGCTCCAGCGACGCCGCACTGCTCCCCATCGGTCTGCTCGCCGTCCTGCTGGGGAGGTTCCCCGGTGGCGTGCTCGCCGGCCTCGGCGCAGCGTCCCGGCCCGCGACCGCAACGGTGACCGGGCGACGGCTGACCCCGACCGGCCGAGCGCTGGTGAGGCAGCAGTGACCGTGCTCGAGGGGATCGGGATCACCAAGCGCTTCGGCGGGCGGGTGGCCGTCGAGGACGTGAGCGTCGCGGTCCATGCCGGCCGCGTCGCCGCTGTCATCGGACCGAACGGAGCCGGCAAGACCACCCTGTTCTCGTGCCTCACCGGCGCGGCCTCCCTCGACGGCGGAACGGTGCTCCTCGACGGCACGGACGTGACGTCACGAGGAGCCGACGACCGCGCCCGCCGCGGCCTGGGTCGCACCTTCCAGCGGCTGTCGGTCTTTGGATCGCTGTCAGTCGCGGACAACCTGCTCGTGGGTGCCGAGGCCGCCCGCCGCACCCCGCTCTGGCGTGGCCTGCTCGGACTGCCCGACCGACGGGCGTCGGGAGATGCCGGCCGCGTGGACCGGGTCCTCGCGTTGCTGGGGCTCGAGGACGTCCGCGACCAGGAGGCCCGCACGCTGTCGACCGGGCGGCTCCGGCTGGTGGAGCTCGGCCGGGCGCTCTGCGGCGAGCCCCGGGTGCTGCTGCTCGACGAGCCTGCCAGCGGGCTCAGCGACGCGGAGACCGACGGGCTGCGTGCCGTCCTGCGAGCGGTCGCCGACGACGGCGTGGCCGTGCTGCTCGTCGAACATGACGTGCGCCTGGTGCTCGATGTCGCCGACCATGTCTACGCGCTCGCCCAGGGCCGGATGCTCAGCTCGGGTACCCCAGACGAGGTGGCCGCCGACCCCGCCGTGCGCAGCGCCTATCTCGACAGGACCCGGTCGTGATCGAGCTCGAGCTTCGGCACGCCCGCGCCGGTTACGGACCGGTCGAGGCTCTGCACGGCGTCGACCTGGTTGTCGCCGCGGGTCGCCTCACGGCCCTGCTCGGACCGAACGGCGCCGGCAAGACGACGCTGCTGTCGGTGCTCGCAGGTCTCGTCCCGCTGAGGACGGGATCCCTTGTCTGGCAGGGGAAGTCCGTCTCCGGGTGGTCGGTCTCGGAGCGGGTACGGCGGGGCATGCTGCTGGTGCCCGAGGGTCGGGGGACCTTCGCGGGGCTGACGGTCGAGGAGAATCTGCGGGTCTTCGCGCGCGGCCGTGACCCGGCGGCGGCGCTGGCCGCCTTTCCGGTGCTGGAGGCGCGACGAGGTCAGCGGGCCGGCTCGCTGTCGGGGGGCGAGCAGCAGATGCTCGCGGTGAGCCGCGCTCTGCTGCAGCGGCCGCGGGTGCTGCTGCTCGATGAGCTCTCGTCCGGGCTCGCGCCGCAGGTGGCCGCGCAGCTGCTCGCCCTGGCGCGCCGGCTCGCCGACGAGGGGATGACCGTCGTGCTGGTCGAGCAGTACGCCGACGAGGCGCTCGCCATCGCCGACCACGTGCACGTGCTCGGCCGCGGGTCGGTCGTGTTCTCCGGCGAGCCTGGCGAACTCGTCGACGGTGTACCCGGGGTGACGCGCTCGGTCAGGGCTGGTAGCTGATCTGCTTCGCGTCGAAGCAGTTCGTCGTCATGTCCGCGACCTGCGTCACCCAGCCCGCGCCGTCCTGCCAGCGCGCCGCGTTGATGCAGGTGCGGATCGTCTTGGGTGCCGAGTACTTCCGGAAGGACCGCGGAGTGAGCAGACCGCCTGCGTCGTAGGGCTTTCCGCTGCCCATGTAGCCCTCGACACAGCGACGTGTGAGGTCCGCGCCGCAGGACCCCATCGCGTCGGTCAGCCACGTCGCGCCTGCCCAGCCCTCGAGAGCCCACTCCGACAGCTGGTCGGCCCCGTCGAGGTGGAGCCGCGCCATGGCGTCCCGGAAGCGCTTCACCTGCGGCTTGCCGACGTCCTCGTAGTTGAGGTCATTGCCGGTCGCCCAGAGCTTGTTACGGCAGCCGGGGGAGTCGGCGTAGTCGCTCTTGATCGAACCCACCCACCCCTGCGTCGTCGTCACCTTGGCCGTGACCTGGGGGGTCAGCCCGTCGGCGTCCATGGCCCGGCACAGCGAGACGTTGCCACCCGTGTCCAAGGCGTCGTAGACGTATTTCACGCCCTGGCTGCGCATGTCGAGGACGGCGGAGTCGAAGTCGGGGAGCGCGAAGTTGATCTGCTTCTCGACCACGCTGTAGCCCTCCGCCCGCAGCCCGCTGGCGATGCTCTGCCCAAAGCGCGTCGAGCTCGCCACGTTGTAGTAGACGACGCCTGCCTTCAGCGGACCGCCGTACTTCTGCTTGAAGTACTGGTAGACCTCGGTGCCACCGATGAGCGAGCCGTGGTAGCCGACGGTCCCGTCACGCGGGTAGGCCTCGCCGTAGATGTCCCACAGGTGCGACCACCGGTCGTAGGCCGTGTCGATCGGCTGGCTCCCGACGTCGGGAACCCCCTTCGACTGCACATAGGACGCGCCGCCGTAGGTGAAGATCGACTGCGAGACCAGGGCGAAGACGTGGCTGTTGTCGATCAGGCTGTGCGCGCACGCGGTGTTGCGGCTCCCGTCACCGTGGTCGTCGCAGGTCACGAGCCGGACGGTGCGGCCGTTGATGCCGCCGCGGGCGTTGAGGTCGGAGACGAACGCGGCGGCGCCGTACATCGGGCCGACGAACGCCTTGGGGTCGAACGGGTTGGACCGGCTGACGATCTGGCCCAGCGTGATGGTCGTGGGGGTCACGCCGACATCCGAGGCGGTGTTGGGCCGCCCGTTCGTCAGTCCGCTGCCGGGCGGGGCGGAGGCGCCGGAGCCCGGCCGCCCGCTCTGGAGCGGCCCGGCACCGGGACCGGCGGTGACCGTCGTCGTCGGGGCCGCGGTCGCCGTACCCGACAGGCCGCCGGGCAGCTGGGTGGTGACCACGGTGCTGCCAGGCGGCGGGAACGCGGTGTCGGGAAGGCGGGTGCCGCAGGCAGCCAGCAACGCGAAGGCGGCGAACAGCGCGATCGGGAGGCGCACATCCCGACGCTAGCCCCGATCAGGCGCGCAGGGTGGCGTGCGCGAGCCGGCAGAGGAGGAGTCGGCGCTCCTTCAGCGGCCCCTCGATCAGGCTCGAGGCATTGAGCATCGCTAGGGTCGCGCCGACGACGAGCGACAGCTCGTCGGTGCCGAGGTCCGGCCGCCGTGGCGTCAGCGCGTCGTGCCAGACTTGTTCGTAGCGGCGCATCCTCGTGCGCAGCGACCGGCGCACGTCGTCCGCCAGGGCCGCCTGCTCCCGGACCCAGACGCTGACGAGCGGCTTCTGCTCGGTCACGAGCGTGACGTGCAGGTCGACGAGGGTGTCGAGGTCCGCGGCGTGCTCGGCGAGGTCGAGCATGCGGTCCATCGTGCGGTCGACCAGGGTCTCGAGCAGCGCCCGCTTGCTGGGGAAGTGCCGGTAGACGCCGGGCCCGGTGATGCCGGCGGCCTCGCCGATGTC
>JAWWOJ010000197.1:0-3390 GCA_033851885.1 Frankiales bacterium
CATGACTGCGTTGCCCGTGATCTTTCGTCTCGCGTAACTGCTGTTCGCCGGCCACGCCTCGCCACCCTGTCCAGGCCCGCTGCGGTAGGCACCATCGACGCCGGGGGAGCGCCGTCGTGGGCTCAAGGCGTCCGGCCGACGCGGCTGTGGTGCCAACTTTGTGCCATTCCTCGCCGGAACAGCCCGCGGAGAGCCCTCCTGACCGCGTGAGATGCCCTGCAGCCACGCTCACACCGGGCCTAACCTGGCTGTCCTCGCGGGGCGGTCCAAGCTCATAATCCCTCGGTCGTCGGTTCAAGCCCGACCCGCCCCACCACCTCTGACCTGCGGCGACGCAGGTCAGAGGCGCTTTTACCAAGATCACCTGGTGCCATTTTTGTACCGTGGAGGGCGGGGTGAGTCCAAAGCTAGCTCGCGATGATTTGCGTGGTCCCTTCGGACGCCGACCTGGCGAGAAATGACCATTTCTGCGGTGTTCTCTCACGTTTCTCTCCCGCATGGCCGAAGCCTCATCTGCCAGACACGATGGCCGGTTTTCGGCACGCACGCCTGCGTGCTGGGGGCAGCCTCCAGGAAGTTTGGCTGAACTAGGGAACTTCATGAAGAGGTTGCGGCCGACGGTAGTCCCCGATCCGGTAACGAGTTCAGTGGACGACCAGTTGGACGGTGTGGAGCCTCGCAGCTCAACGGTCCGATGGGCTGTAGCCGCCTTACTGCTTGTCGTGTTCGGGTGGTCGGCGTCGGCGTACGCCGCGAACCGGGAGGTCAGCCAGAATGCCCGGGTGCTGCAGCGGTCCTTTGGCGCCTCGTCCGCTCAAATCGCTTCAACACTGAAGCTGGCTATTCAGCACGAGCAGGACCTTGTCGTCAACGCGGCCGCCTTCCTGGCGGCCAACCCCGACGCGAGACCTGCCGAGTTCCTCTCATGGACGAAGTCGGTTCGTGCCTTCGAGCGCTATGACGAACTTCTATCCCTTGGCACCATGGCGCTGGTTCCGGCTTCGGAGCTTCCGGCCTACGCAGCCAGGATGAGCCGGCCGGGCCAGCCCTTCAAGGTGTTCCCATCTGGCGTACGACCGTTCTATTGCTTTGTTGCCGCAAGCGTTTCAGGTCCCAGCCATCCGGGGATGGCCAGCGCACCAACGCCGGGGCCGGGACTGGACCTGTGCGCTGCCCAGGGAGCCACAGCCTCGCTCGCCATCCGCGACGCCGGAGTCGGGTCCTACGTCCCGTACGGACCCATGGGGTTGGCCATTCAAACGCCGTACTACCGGGGAGGCGTAGTCCCGAAGACCACCACCGAGCGACGTCAGGCGTTCCTGGGGTTTTTCGGCACCCTGATCAATCCACAGGCGGTGTTGGAAAGCGCCCTGAAAGGTCATCCCGGTATGGGCGTGACTCTGCACTATCAGGCGGCCGGGTCGAACGTGGCCTTCAGCATGCGCGTTCCTCACGCCGCCGCTCCGGCGCTTGTTATCGACCTCGGCAACAGCTGGACTGCGGAGACCGTCGGCGCCAGCGCCGCGGCCGGTATCTTCGGACCCGGGACGGCGCGTGAGCTGCTGCTCGGTGGATCCGCAGTGAGCCTTCTGCTGGCCCTGTTGGTGTTCGTGCTCGGCACCGGGCGGGCACGGGCACGACGCATGCTGCACCTCAAGACCGCCGAGATCCGGTACCAGGCGCTGCACGACGGGTTGACCGGGTTGCCGAACCGGGCGCTGATCCTGGATCGGGTCCAGCAGGCGCTGGCCCGAGCCCGACGCAACGACACCTCGGTCGCCGTGATGTTCCTCGACCTCGACGGCTTCAAGGGCGTCAACGACACCTTCGGGCACGCCGTCGGCGACCAGCTGCTGCGAGCCGTCGGTACCCGCCTCGCCGGCGTCCTGCGGGGCGCCGACACCGTCGGCCGGCTTGGTGGCGACGAGTTCGTGGTCCTGCTCGAGCACGCCTCCCTCGCCGCCGGCGCCGACGAGGTCGCCGAACGCATCCAGGCGGTGCTGACCGAGCCTTTCAACCTCGAGACGCCGGAACTCCTCACACTGCACACGCACGCCAGCATCGGTATCGCCACCGGACTCCGCGACAGCGCCGACGAGTTCCTCCGCGACGCCGACGTCGCCATGTACGAGGCCAAGGCCACCGGCAAGAACTGCTACGTGCGGTTCGCCGCCGAGATGCACGTTGCAATCCAGGACCGGCTCGAACTCGAGCTCGACCTGTTCGCTGCCATCGACACAGACCAGTTTTTCCTCGTCTACCAGCCGACCTACGACCTGCGCGAGGTCACCATGACCGGGGTCGAAGCACTGCTGCGCTGGCAACACCCCACCCGAGGCTTGGTCATGCCAGACACGTTCATCCCGATGCTCGAAGAGACCGGACTGATCATCGCAGTCGGCAGACGGGTACTCGCCGAAGCCTGCCGCGACGCGGCCGCATGGACCCGCCGGGGGACGCCCTTGACCGTCTCGGTCAACGTCAGCGGCCGACAGCTCGACAACGACGTCGACCTGCGCCACGACGTCGAAGCCGCGCTGGGAGGTAGCGGCCTGGACCCTGCCCAGCTGATGCTGGAGATCACCGAGACCATGCTGATGCGCGATGCCGTCGTCAGCGCCGAGAAGTTGCGAGCGCTGAAGGAGCTCGGCGTGCGGATCGCCATCGACGACTTCGGGACCGGCTACTCCAGCCTCGCCTACCTCCAGCAGTTCCCCGTCGACGCTCTCAAGATCGACCGGACCTTCATCAATGAGATGGTGACCAGCCCAGAAGGCGGCGCCCTCATCCACACCTTCGTCCAGCTCGGCAGAACACTCGGCATCCAGACCTACGCCGAGGGCATCGAAGAACGTGATCAGCTCGAACGTCTCCGACAGGAGGAGTGCGACCACGGGCAGGGCTACCTGTTCGCCCGCCCGCTCATGCCCGAGGCGATCTCCACCCTTCTGGGCAACTCAGCAGACGTCGACAACGAGCGCGGTAAGGCAGCCGTCCCGAGACAGGGCAATCGCGGTTTGGACGCCCCCCGGCCCCAGCCAACCTGACCGCCCGCGTGGTTCAACCATGACAAGCCAGCTCAAACTCTGCTCGCTCGGTGGGGGCGATGACGCGGCCCTGCCCGCCTCGGGACTGCTGTCGGACTTCACCGCCGAACAGGTCGACCGGACGCTCGAGTTCCTGGCGGGCCTGGATGCGGTCGGAAGTGCTTGCTTACCCGAGCCTGCCGCGCTCTCCGTCGCAAGCGGTGGTGGTCGCTGCGTCACTCGGATGGAGCAGGACTCGAATCTGTCAGGCCTTCAAGGGAGTCGGGATTGCTCACTCCGCCTGGTTGTGCGAGTTGCACGAGAGGCGCTTGGGCCTCGCCGCTCTCCGAGAGTAGGCGGTGGA
>JAWWOJ010000012.1:0-3258 GCA_033851885.1 Frankiales bacterium
GGGCTCGTGGCAGCCTGCCGTCAAGGCCCTGCTGGTCCTCGCGTCGGTCCTTGCCGTCACCGCCATCGTCTGGTCGTGGCACCTCAAGCAGATCGCTGTCGTCGGGCTCGTGGCGGCCACCCTCGCCGGGCTGGGCGGTTCCACCGCGTACGCCGTGAGTACCGCCTCGCATCCGCACACGGGCTCGATCCCGTCAGCCGGTCCCGTGTCGTCGCAGCTGGGCAGCGACGGCTCGACCGGCAACACGGCGCTCGTCGCGCTCCTCAAGGCGACGACCACGACCTGGGCCGCGGCGACAGAGAGCGCCGGCAGCTCGGCGCCGCTGCAGCTGGCGAGCGGCAAGCAGGTCATCGCCATCGGTGGCTTCAACGGCCAGGACGACGCGCCCACGCTGGCGCAGTTCACGGCCTGGGTCGCCGACGGCCGGATCAGCTACTACGTCGCCGGCGGCGGCATGGGCGGCGGACCCGGCGGCGGGCAGGGCACCAGCAGCAGCAGCATCGCGACCTGGGTCGCGTCGACCTACACCGCCACGACGGTCGGTGGGACCACCGTCTACGACCTGAGGACGACATCATGAGCACCATGACCACCCGGGGCGAGCGCCAGGCCGCCGCCGCCGCGGACCAGGGACTGCAGTCCGCCACCTGGCGCGCCCTCGGCACCGGTGTCCAGCTGGTCGTCACCGATCACCTCGCGCAGGCGCGGGCCGCGGTCGAGCAGGTGCTCGCCGACGTCGACCTGGCCGCGTCCCGGTTCCGCGCCGACAGCGAGATCAGCCAGCTGCCGATCGGGAGATGGGCGACGGTGTCGCCGCTGCTCGGCAGGCTCCTCACGGTCGCCCGCGACGCCGCCGAGTGGACCGGCGGCCTCGTCGACCCCACGGTCGGCACCAGCCTGCGCGACCTCGGCTACGACCGGACCTACACGACCATCGTGCAGGGCTCTCCCGTGACCGTCGTGCGGCGGCCCGTCGGATGGCGGGCGCTCGAGATCGACGGCGACCAGGTGCGGGCACCCGAAGGCCTCGACCTCGGCGCCACGGCCAAGGGCCTCGCGGCCGACCTCTGCGCTGAGGCCGCCGGGCAGCACGCGGCAGCCGTCCTCGTCGGGCTCGGCGGTGACATCGCGACCGCCGGCGACCGCACCTGGCCCGTCCTCGTCCGCGACACGTCGGACTACGACGAGACCGACGACGAGACCGACGACAGCGGCCAGGTCGTCGACCTCACCGGCGCGCTGGCCACCAGCGGCACCCGGGCCCGGCAGTGGAACAGGGGCGGCCGGCTCGTGCACCACCTGCTCGACCCGCGCACGGGCCTGCCGACGCAGGGGCCGTGGCGGACGGTGAGCGTGGTCGCCACCACCTGCGTGGTCGCCAACACGGCGAGCACCGCGGCGATCGTCGCCGGAGCGGCCGCTGAGAGCTGGCTGCGCGAGCGCGGGTTCAGCGCGAGACTCGTGCATGACGACGGCTCGATCACGACCGTCGGCGACTGGCCAGCGGAGGAGTCCTGATGGCGGCACCGACGCTGGACCAGGCCCCGCTCTGGTACCTCTCCCGCAGCACCGGCATGGTGAGCTTCGTACTGATCACGGTGGCGCTCTGCCTGGGCATCGCGTCCACACAGCGCGCCCTCGCCAGTCCGTCCTGGCCGCGGTTCGCGACGCAGGGCCTGCATCGCAACGTCTCGCTGCTGGGCCTGGGGTTCCTGTTCGTCCACGTCGTGGCGACCATTGCCGACGGGTTCGTCTCGCTCAGCTGGTGGAACGTCGTCGTGCCCTTCGCGAGCCCGGGTTACAAGCAGAACTTCTGGACCGGCGTCGGGACCATCGCCTTCGACATCATCCTGGCCGTGATCGTCACCAGCCTGTACCGGTTGCGGATGAACGCGACCTACTGGCGGTGGCTGCACTTCACCGTCTACGCCGCCTGGCCACTGGCCTGGCTGCATTTCCTCAAGAACGGCACCGACTCCGCGCACGGCGGCTTCGGGGTGTGGATCGCCGTCGGTGGCGTCATCCTGGTGGGCGCGGCAGTCACCGCCCGCACGACCCTGCGTGACGAGCCCGCCCCTGTCAGAAGCGTCGTGCGATGAGGCTGCTCACCGAGAGCGGCCCGACCCTGGCGGAGCACGAGGCCACCCACGGCCGGCTGACCCTGCCGCCCCGCGTGCAGCTGCTCGACGCCGTCGAGGCCGCCGGCCTGCTGGGCCGCGGTGGCGCCGGCTTCCCCACCGCTCGCAAGATGCGCACCGTCGGCGCCGGCAGGCACCCGGCGGTGCTCGGCAACGCCTGCGAGGGCGAGCCCGCCAGCCGCAAGGACGTGCAGCTGCTCACCCGGCATCCGCACCTCGTCCTCGACGGGCTGGCCGTCGCAGCCGCCGCCGTCGGCGCCAAGGACGTGCACCTGGCGCTCCACGCCGACAGCCCTGCCCTGCCGGTGCTGCGCGCCGCCCTGGCCGAGCGACGCCAGCCGGTCACGCTGCACGAGGTGCCCCGCCGCTACACCGCATCGGAGGAGACGGCCCTGATCTCCTTCGTCAACACGGGTACGGCAAAGCCGCTCTTCACTCCACCCCGGCCCTTCGAGCAGGGCATCGCCAAGCGCCCCACCCTCGTCAACAACGCCGAGACGCTGGCCCACCTGGCGCTCATCGTCCGCCACGGACCGGCCTGGTTCCGCGAGGTCGGCGACCCGGAAGAACCCGGCACCCTGCTGCTCACGGTCGACGGCGCGGTGGTCGAGGTACCGAGCGGCCGGCCCCTGCGCGATGTCGCAGACCTGCGCGGCAAGCAGGCCGTGCTCGTCGGCGGCTACTTCGGCGCCTGGATCTCCGCCGCGCAAGCGCACGAAGTCACCCTGACCCACCGCGACCTGCGGGCTGCCGGTGGCGCGCTCGGAGCGGGCATCGTGCTGACCCTGCCGGCGGGGTCGTGCGGGCTCGTCGAGACCGCCCGCGTCGCGGCGTACCTCGCGAACGAGAACGCCGGTCAGTGCGGCCCCTGCTTCAACGGGCTGCCCGCCATCGCCAACGCCGTGCGCACCCTGGCGATCGGCCCGTGGGACGAGGCCACCATGGTCGCGCTCGACCGATGGCTCGGTGTCGTGCCGGGCCGGGGCGCCTGCCACCACCCCGACGGCGCGGTGCGCTTCGTGCTGAGCGCGCTGGCGGTGTTCGCGCAGGACGTCGCCGCGCACCGGGCCGGTCACCCCTGTGCCGGTGCGCATGCTGCATCGGTGCTTCCGGTGCCGAG
>JAWWOJ010000015.1:0-5634 GCA_033851885.1 Frankiales bacterium
ACCTCACCGCTGATGCGGCCGGCGCCCACGATCCCGACGAGGCCGTTGGGGTCACGGTTGGGTCCGTAGATACCGGCGATCGAGCCGAGCTTCGTCGTGATGGTGGTCCACGTACCGGACACGATGGTCGAGAGCTGGCGGCCCGTCTCGGGGACAGCGTCGACGATGCCCACGTGCTTCAGGACCGTCGGGTCCTGGGTGATGCCGATGGCACCGACCGGCACGGCCTTGGTCGTGTCCACACTGTTGGCGCCCGTCAACGGGTAGCGCTCGACGGGGATCGGGGTGACGTGCAGCGTCACGTCCTTCCCGTGGCGGAGCACGACGACGGTGAGGTCGTGGCCGGCGTTGGCACGGACCACGGTGGTGAGCTGCGTGTAGGTGTCGATCTTCGTGCCGTTGACACTGACGACCCGGTCCCCGGTCTGGAACTTCGCCGCCTTCGCCTGCCCGGCCGCGCGACCCGCGCACTGGCCGCTGGAGTCGACGCTGGAGAACTTCGCGTCGTTGACGCTGTCGCCCTTCAGCGGCACCGACAGCGGCACGCAGTCGGCCGGCTTGCTGAGGATCGGGGCCGCCGGCTGCGGCACCCCGAGGGTGAGGACCGCGAGGAAGATCAGCACGAGGCAGATGACGAAATGCACGGTCGAACCGGCGACGAGCACGACGAACCGGGGCCAGGTCCTGCGCTTGTAGAACACCCGGTCCTCATCACCGGGCTCGACCTGCTCGAGCGGGGTCATCCCGATGATCTTCACGAAGCCGCCGAGCGGGACGGCCTTCACGCCGTACTCGGTCTCCCCCTTGGTGCGCGACCAGATCGTCGGTCCGAAGCCGACGAAGAACTGCGTGGCCTTCATGCCGTAGTGCCGCGCGGTCAGGAAGTGGCCGGCCTCGTGCAGCATGATCGACAGCAGCATGGCCACGGCGAAGGCCAGGATCCCCAAGGCGTTCACCGGGTCAGTCTCCTACCGTCAGCTCGGAGGCGCGCGTGCGCGCCCAGGTCTCTGTCTCTAGAACGTCGACAAGAGCGGGACGTTCCCTGAGGGGGTGCTCTGCGACGACCTGCGCCACCGTGTCGGTGATGGCCGCGAAGTCCAGCCGGCCCTCCCGGAACGCGTTGACGCAGACCTCGTTGGCGGCGTTCAGGGCCGCGGGCGCGGTGCCTCCCGTGGCACCGGCCTCGCGACACAGCGTGACGGCCGGGAAGACCTCGTGGTCGAGAGGCTCGAACGTCCAGGAGTGTGCGTGTGCCCAGTCGACCGGCGTGGTCGCGGCGGGCACCCTGTCCGGCCAACCCAGGGCAAGAGCTATCGGAAGCCGCATGTCGGGCGGGCTCAGCTGGGCGAGCGTCGAGCCGTCCACGAACTCGACCATCGAGTGGATCACCGACTGCGGGTGCACCACGACGTCGATGCGGTCGTAGGGCACGTCGAACAGCAGGTGCGCCTCGATGAGCTCGAGCCCCTTGTTCATGAGGGTGGCGCTGTTGATGGTGATGACCGGCCCCATGTCCCAGGTCGGGTGCGCCATCGCCTCCTCGTAGCTCACGCCCGTCAGGTCGCTGCGGCCGCGGAAGGGCCCACCGGATGCGGTCAGGACCAGCTTCGCCACCTCCTGCCTGCTCCCGCCGCGCAGGCACTGCGCCAGCGCTGAGTGCTCGCTGTCGACGGGCGTGATCTGGGAGAGGTACGGCGTGACCAGCGGCCCACCCGCGATCAGGCTCTCCTTGTTGGCCAACGCCACGGTGCGGCCCGCCTCGAGGGCCGCCAGCGTGGGCGCGAGGCCGACGGAACCCGTCATGCCGTTGAGGACGACGTCGCAGGGCCAGGCCGCCAGCTCCGCCAGGGCGTCCGGGCCGGCGAGCACCTTGGGGATGGCGTAGTCGCCGGCGCTGTAGCCGCGCGCCTGGGCAGCGGCGTAGAAGGCCAGTTGGAGGTCCTGCGCCGCCGTGGCCCGGGCGACCGCGACCACCTCGACGCCGAGCGCGAGGGCCTGCTGGGCAAGCAGGTCGACCCGGCCACCACCCGCGCCGAGACCGACGACCCGGAAGCGGTCCGGGTTGGCGCGCACGACATCGAGCGCCTGGGTGCCGACCGAGCCGGTCGACCCGAGCAGTACGACGTCGCGGGGCATGTGTCTATTGTGCCTGTCCTGACCCTTGGAGGCCCTGTGCTCGTCGTCATCGCCACCCTCGCAGGCAAGCCCGAATGCCGCGCGGACATCGTCGGCGCCCTCGCCAAGGCCGCCGCAGCCAGCCGCGGGGACGCCGGCTGCCTGTCCTATTCGTTCGCGCAGGACGTCGAGGACCCCGACCGGTTCGTGTCGGTCGAGACCTGGGAGGACAAGGCGTCCCTCGACGCGCACTTCACCCAGCCACACCTCGCGGAGCTGTTCGGCGCGCTCGGCGCGGCGTTGGCGGGCCCTGCCGACATCAAGACCTACGAGACAGCCGGCCCGCTCAGCTAACCGCGCCCCCCACCCCCGCACTTTGCTGATCTCATGCTGCTCTCGGGAACTCACCGCCTCCCGCTCCGAGCGTGGCGGGGCCCAGGTCAGCGCCGGTCGGGCCGCACGAGAGTAGGGAAGTGGGTTATTCGAGGGCGGCGAGCTGGCCGCACGCGCCGGCGATCTCGCGGCCGCGGGTGTCGCGGACGGTCGCGTTGACACCGCCGTCGCGCAGCCGCTTCACGAACTCTCGCTCCGCCTCCTTGGGCGAGGCGTCCCACTCGGACCCTGGCGTCGGGTTCAGCGGGATGAGGTTCACGTGGACGAGCTTGCCCTTGAGCTTCTTGGCAAGCATGTCCGCGCGCCAGGGCTGGTCGTTGACGTCCTTGATGAGCGCGTACTCGATGGACAGCCGCCGCCCCGTCTTCCGGGTGTAGTCCATCGCGGTCCGGAGCACCTCGCGCACCGGCCACCGGGTGTTGACCGGCACCAGGGTGTCGCGCAGCTCGTCGTCGGGTGCATGCAGCGACAGCGCGAGGGTGACCTGCAGGCCCTCCTCCGTCAGCTTCTGGATCGCGGGCACGACGCCGACCGTCGACACCACGATGTTGCGCTGCGACATCCCGAGCCCTGCCGGCGACGGCTCGACCATCCGCCGGACCGCTGCGATCACGCGGTTGTAGTTGGCGAGCGGCTCGCCCATGCCCATGAACACCACGTTCGAGACGCCGCGCTCACCGCGGGCGAGCTCGTCGGCATTGGCGCGCACGACCTGGTCGACGATCTCCGCCGCCGACAGGTTGCGGGTCAGACCGCCCTGACCGGTGGCGCAGAACGGGCACGCCATGCCGCAGCCGGCCTGCGACGAGATGCAGACGGTCGTGCGGTCCTTGTACCTCATCGTGACCGACTCGACGAGCGTGCTGTCATGCCCGCGCCACAGCGACTTCACCGTGGCGCCGTCGTCGCAGGAGACGTCGCGCACGCGGGTCCAGAGTGGTGGCAGCACCTGGGCGAGCCGCTCGCGGCTGGCAGCGGAGAGCTCGGTCATGTCGGCCAGCGTCTTGCCCGCGAAGTAGCCGCGGCTGAGCTGCTCGGCCCGGAAGGCTTTCTCCCCGAGGGCGACGACGGCCTCGCGGCGCTCGTCGGCGGTCATGTCGGCGAGGTGCCGCGGCGGGAACGCCCGCTTCGGCGCCTCGAAGACCAGGGGAAGGTTCACCGCTCCAGGCTACGGGCCCACGGCGTCCGCCCAGGCGGACCGGGAACGGGGCGACCCTTCGCTTGTGCTCACGCACCGCCTCTGAGTGGCACGATCTCACGCTCAGCACGCTGTCGTTGCCCCGCCGTCGTGAGCACAAGCGAAGGGTCGTCGGCTCGGCTGGACAACGCCACGCTCACGACGGGCGGACGCAAGCCGGCAGACGTCAGCCGACGAAGGCGATCAGCAGCAGCCAGGCGATCGGGGCGGTCGGGAGCAGCGAGTCGAGGCGGTCCATGATCCCGCCGTGGCCGGGCAGCAGGTTGCCCATGTCCTTGATGCCGATGTCGCGCTTGATCATCGACTCGCCGAGGTCGCCGAGCGTGGCGGACGCCACCACGCAGAGTCCGTAGCTGCCTCCTTGCCACCAGTCCACGTGGAACAGGAAGTGGAAGAACAGCGCGCCGGCCGCGGCGCACGAGATCGCCGATCCGACGAAGCCCTCCCACGACTTCTTGGGCGAGACACTCGGCGCCATCGGGTGCTTGCCGAAAAGGACGCCGGCGACGTAGCCACCTACGTCCGAGCAGACGACCGTCGCGATGAACGCCGTCACCCGGCGCGGCCCGTCCGGCGGCACCGCGAGCAGCGCCGCGAAACCGGCGAGGAACGGCACGTAGGCAGCGGTGAAGACCGCCGCGGTGACGTCGCGCAGCGTCCCCTCGGCCGCATCGGCGAGCCGCCACACGACGACCCCCAGCACGGTGAGCACGAAGGCGAGGAAGAGGTCGTCCGCGCCCGAGTGGTAGGCGATGCCCACCATCACGGCTCCGCCGACCAGCAGCGGGAGCAGCGGCGGGTTGGCACCCAGGGTCCGCAGCGAGCGCACGACCTCGAGGGTGCCGAGCAGGATCGCGGCGATCACGACGGCGATGAAGGTCCAGCGGTACGGCGAATAGACCGACCCGAGGACTGCTCCGCCCAGCAGGAGCCCTACGGCAATCGCCGCGGGGAGGTTGCGGCCGGCGCGCCCCGGCGCCATCGGCGGGGCATCAGAGGCGGTCTCCATCAGACCTCGAGCAGCTCGGCTTCCTTGTGCTTCAGCAACTCGTCGATGCGGCCGACGTAGGCGTTCGTGGTCTTGTCGAGCTCCTTCTCCGCGCGGTTGACGTCGTCCTCGCCCGCCTTGCCGTCCTTGGACAGCCGGTCGAGCTCGTCCTTGGCCTTGCGGCGGATGTTGCGGATCGACACCTTGGCGTCCTCCGCCTTCGTGCGTGCGACCTTGATGAACTCCTTGCGCCGCTCCTCGGTGAGTTGCGGGATGGAGATGCGGATGACCGCCCCGTCGTTCGAGGGGTTGACCCCGAGGTCGGAGTCGCGGATGGCTCGTTCGATGATGCCGAGAGTGCCCTTGTCGTAGGGGGTCACGAGCGCCATCCGCGGCTCGGGCACGGTGATGCTCGCGAGCTGGTTGATGGGCGTCATCGTGTCGTAGTAGTCGACCACGATCTTCTGGAACATCTGCGGGGTGGCGCGGCCGGCGCGGATGCCACCGAAGTCATCCTTCGCGACCTCGACGGCCTTCTCCATGCGCTCCTCCGCGTCGAGGAGCGTCTCGTCGATCATCTACATGCCTTTCGAAGAAACGAGTGTGCCGATCTTGTCACCGCTCACGGCGCGCGCGATGCCACCGGGCGCGAAGATGTCGAACACGACCAGCGGCAGGTCGTTGTCCATGCACAGCGAGATGGCGGTGGCGTCGGCGACCTTGAGCCGGCGCTCGAGCACCTCGGCGTAGGACAGCGCGTCGAAGCGGACCGCGGCGGGGTTCTTGCGGGGGTCGTCGTCGTAGACGCCGTCGACCTGCTTGGCCATGAGGACGACCTGCGCGCTGATCTCCAGGGCGCGCTGCGCGGCGCAGGTGTCGGTGGAGAAGAACGGTACGCCGAGACCGGCGCCGAAGATGACGACGCGACCCTTCTCGAGGT
>JAWWOJ010000278.1:0-2684 GCA_033851885.1 Frankiales bacterium
CTTGCCGACGTCGAGCTGGTCGATGCGGTAGTCGCCGCCGTAGGCCAGCACGTCGTCCAGCACCGACGCCAGCACGCCCGAGTCCATCAGGTGCCCACGGGCTTCCAGGCTCTCGCTGGCGGTCACAGGCACTCCCTCGTGATCAGACGACGGCTCCGTCGTCAGGTCCGCTGTCGGTCGGAGGAGCATCGCGCATCGACCCGACGAGCACGGCGGCCCCCCCGACGGTCAGCACGAGCCCGAGTACGAGGGACAGCCCGTCGTCGGACAGCCCGAGGGCGAACGGCGCGAAGATCGCGGCGAAGCCGAGCACGATCATGAGCACCGCGCCGACGATGCGTGGCCGTGGCCGTCCGATCCGCGGTGCCGGCGGCGGCTCGTAGTGGCCATCGTCCGGGAGGGCGTCCGGCTCGACCCACGAGGGCAAGCCGTCGGAGGAGGAGCGGTCGGCCCGACGCCGACGAGGCGCCTCGGTCGGCGTGGACGGGTCGACATCCTCCGACACCGGCCAGCGCGGCACCGGGTCGTCGGTGTCGGCGCTGAAGCCCGCCACGATCTGCCGGAACAGCTCGTCGTCGCTGGGCAGCGCGTCACCGCCGACGGGCGGCTCGGCGGGGCTGGTGGCGGCTGTCGGCAGGTCGGGCGGGGGGAGGACCCGCGCTGCCGCCGTACGGGGGACCGGCCGGACCAGGCCGGAGGGCGACGTGCCCGGCTCCAGCAGGGCAGCGAGGTCCGCGACCTCGGCGGCGACGCAGGCGCGGGCCAGGTCGGCTTGGGACGGGTCGACCCACAGCCGGTCGAGCGGGCGCTTCGGCAGCGTCGTCGCGCGGGTGTAGCTGTCGGTGTCGTGGGCCGGTTCGACATAGGCGGGTACGCCCTCGGCGGCGAGGCTGTCGAGCAGCGAGTCGGACAGCCGCGGGTCGAGGTCGACGAGGGCTCCCCACTCGGTGGCGTGCAGGCCGTTGTCGCGGCGGCCGCTGTCAGCGGGAACGGTCATGGGGCTTCGTCATGCCTGTGCAGTGTGCTTGCGGATGAACTCGACGGAGCCCTCGAAGATCCGCGGGGCGTCGTTGTCGAGGGTGGCCACGTGGTAGCTGTCCTCGAGCACGACCTCCTCGGCGTGCACGCAGCCCTCCCGCAGCAGCCGGCCGGAGACCGGCTCCACGACGTGGTCGACGGCAGACCGGAAGGCCAGCACCGGGCAGGTGATCTTCGGCAGGTCTGCCCGGACGACCGGCCAACTCTGCTGCATCGACAGCGCGGCCTTGAGGGCGATCTTCGGGTAGGCGAGCTCGGTGACGCCGGGCTTCTTGATGTCGCTGGCGATGCCGGGGAACGACGGCACCACCTTGGCCAGCAGTGGCAGCAGCTTGGCGTCCTTGCGTTCGGTCGCGAGCGAGGCGTTGACGATGACCAGGCCGGCGACCTCGGGGCGCAGTTCGGCCAGCCGCAGGACCAGGGTGCCGCCCATCGACAGTCCCATCGCGAAGACCGTCGTACACCGGGACAGCAGGTCGTCGAAGGACCGCTCCACCTCGGCGTACCAGTCCGCGAAGCGGGTGGTGTTCATGTCCTGTACAGAGGTCCCGTGGCCGGGGAGGCGGGGGGCCTTGACGGTGTAGCCCGCGGCGGCCAGATGCTCGGCCCAGGGGCGCATGGACTGGGTGGTCCCGGTGAAGCCGTGGCTGAGCACCACGCCCACCGGGCCGCCGGGCAGGTCGACGGGCTCGGCGCCCGGCATCACGCTGAGTTCTGGCACCCCCGGATCGTCGCACGTCGGCCACGGCCGTGGCGTACGGGACACCCAAGGGCTTAGGGTCGAGGGGGTCGGCTGGCGGTTCAAAGAAGGAGTCTCGGGTGTTCTACTGGGTGGTCAAGGCGATCTTGACGCCCATCCTGCGAACCCTTTTCCGGCCGTGGATCGACCACCCCGAGCACATCCCGTCCGACGGCGCGGCGATCCTCGCCAGCAACCACCTGAGCTTCAGCGACTCGATCTTCCTGCCGCTCGTGATCCCGCGCCGGGTGACCTTCCTCGCCAAGGCCGACTACTTCACGGGCAAGGGCATCAAGGGCAGGCTCAACAAGGCGTTCTTCGCCGGCGTCGGCCAGGTGCCGATCGACCGCTCCGGCGGGGCCGCGTCCGACGCCGCGCTCCGCACCGCCAAGCGGATCCTCGCCGACGGCAACCTGCTCGGGCTCTACCCCGAGGGCACCCGCAGCCCCGACGGCCGGCTCTACCGCGGCAAGACCGGCGTGGCCCGGATGGCGCTCGAGGCCGGCGTCCCCGTCATCCCGGTCGCCATGATCAACACCGATGTCGTGCAGCCCACCGGCAAGGTCATCCCGCGGCTGGGCCGGGTCGGCATCAAGGTCGGCCGGCCGCTCGACTTCTCGAGGTACCAGGGCATGGAGGGCGACCGCTTCGTCCTCCGGAGCATCACCGACGAGATCATGTACGAACTGATGCTGCTGTCCGGCCAGGAGTACGTCGACCAGTACGCCACGAAGGCCAAGGCTGACATCGAGGACGCGCGGCTGGCGGCCGGCGAGGCCCTCGTCAGTGACGCACCCTCGCAGCGCCGCGCCAGCTGACCGAGAGACCCTCTGCGGCGGGAGCCGGGTGTGTCTGGTGTCCCGGGCGGCCGGTCAGGCCACGTCGATCAGGATCTTGCCGATCCCCG
>JAWWOJ010000354.1:0-4981 GCA_033851885.1 Frankiales bacterium
AGACCTGCCGCTGGTCACCGGCCGGGGGCTGGTTACCTGAACCTGAGCGGGCACTCTGCAAATAAGCACAGAAGCGCCCCACCGCCCTGACCACGTGGTCGGAGCGGATCGACGGGAAGACGTCGAAGGCGTGCTGGGTGCCCGGCAGCTCGAGGTAGAGCACCGGCTGGTCGGACGCTGCTCGCAGCCGCTCGACCAGCAACCGGGCCTCCTGCACCGGGACCAGGGTGTCGTTGCGGCCGTGCACCACGAAGAACGGCGGGGCGTCGGCGTTCACGTGCGACAGCGGTGACGCGAGCCGGTAGACGTCCCGCTCACGGGTCTTCATCACCATCCGGGCGAGGAGCCGCTTCTCGCGGACGGTCGCTGCCGTCGTACCCGTCTCGCCGTTGAGGTCGTAGACGCCGTAGTAGGGGATGCACGCCGTGACGGAGGTGTCGGCGTCCTCGAAGCCCGGCTGCCACATCGGGTCGTTGGGCGTGAGGGCGCACAGCGCGGTGAGGTGGCCACCGGCCGATCCGCCGGTGAGGACGAGGAACCCGGGGTCGGCGCCGTAGGCAGCGCCGTTCTCGCGCACCCAGGCGATGGCGCGCTTCACGTCGACGAGGTGGTCCGGCCAGGTGGCCTTGGGCGACAGCCGGTAGTTCGGCGCGAAGCAGACCCAGCCGCGGGCGGCCAGGTGGTTCATGAGCGGGCGGCCCTGCTCGCGCTTGTCACCGATGACCCAGGCGCCGCCGTGCACCTGCACCAAGGTCGGCGCGCCGGTGGGGTGGTCCTTGCGCCGGTAGACGTCGAGCTTGTGTCGCGGCAGGTCGCCGTAGGCCACGTCGACCGTCCGCTCGACATCGGGATGGCGAAACGACATCGGCCGGAAGTACCTGCGGAGCAGGCTGTAGTGCTCGGGGGTCCGCTCGGCCCGCTCCGGCCAGTCGGCGAGGGCGGTGTCCGCCGCGGCCGCCGCCCGCTCCGACTCCATCACCATGACGCTGAGCCCGGCCAGGACGAGGGCGGTGACGACCAGCCCGATCCAACTGGCGCCCACCGCCACCGTCAGCACCGCTGTCGTCACGATGGTGAGCACCAGCAGCTGAGGGGCCAGCTCGACCGTCAGCCAGGCGGCGAAGAAGGACGGTACGACGAGGGGGGTCCAGCGCAACGGGCGCAGGCCGTTCGCGACCGCGAGCAGACCGAGGCAGCCAAGGACCAGGAGCACCAGCCCAGTCTGCCCTTTACTGTTGCGGGCGTGCATGAGATGAGCGGCGCGGACGCGAGCTTCCTCTACTTCGAGACGCCGGCCACCCACATGCACGTGCTGGGCACGCTGGTCGTCGACATCACAGACAACCCTGGCTGGTCCGCCGAGGACCTCATCGAGCTGCTGCAGCACCGGCTGGACCTGCTTCCGCCCTTCAGGCAGAAGCTGGCTCTCGCCATGCTGCGCCTGCACCACCCCGTCTGGGTCGACGTCCCGGACGTGGACGTCCGCGAGCACGTGAACCGGGTCTCGTGCCCTGCCCCGGGGACGATGGTCGAGCTGGCCCGCGAGGTGGCGTCGTTCGCGAGCAAGAAGCTCGACAGGTCCCGGCCGCTCTGGGAGTGCCTCGTCGTGGAGGACCTGGCCGACAACCGGGCCGCGATCGTCATCAAGGTCCACCATTGCGCCGTCGACGGCGTCGGGGCTGCCCGCATCCTCAGCGCCATCTTCGACCTGCTCCCCGAAGGGCGCACCGAAGCCGAGCTGCTCGGCGCCAAGCAGGAGGCCCGCGCGCTGCAGCAGCCCGAGCCGTCGGTGGCCGACGTCGCGGTGCACACCGTCACCGGCCTGGCGACCCGTCCCTGGCACACTGCCCGCGTCGGCATCTCGGCCGCGAAGGCGCTCACGGGGATCATCGGGCGCCGCGTGGGCGATGCGGACACCTCGGGTGGTGCCCTGCCGCTCACCGCACCCCGCGCCCCCTTCAACGGAGCGATCACGCCCGGTCGCACCGTCGCCTACGTCGATGTCGCCCTCGATGACGTGAAGGCCATCAAGTCGGCCGTCGGGGGGACCTTCAACGATGCCGTCACCGCCATCACCGGTGGGGCGCTGCGCAGCTACCTGCTCAAGCGCGACGAACTGCCCGACTCGAGCCTGATCGCTGTCATCCCGGTGTCGACGCGCGGCGACGAGACCGACATCGCCGCCAACCGCACCTCAGCCATGTTCACCTCACTGGGCACCGACGTCGCCGACCCCGTCGAGCGGCTGAAGGTCGTGCACCAGGCCAACAAGGTGGCCAAGGGCGACCAGCAGGCGATGGGGCCGGACCTGGTGGCACGCGTCAGCGAGGCGGCCCCGCCGAACGCGACCGCCGCTCTCGCCCGGCTGTACTCGATGCTGCGGTTCGCCAACCTGCACCCGGTGGTGCACAACCTGGTGCTGTCCAACGTGGCGGGTCCGCCGTTCCAGATCTACGTGGCCGGGGCGAAGGTCGACGGCATCTTCCCGCTGGGACCGGTGATGGAAGGCCCGGGGCTCAACATCACGGTCGTGAGCTACCGCGACCGCGTGGGCTTCGGAATCATCGCCTGCAGCGACCGGCTGCCCGACATCGACGACCTGGCCGCGGAATTCCCTGCCGCTGTCGAGGAGATGCTGCTCGCGGTCCGGTGACCACCGCCTAGATTGCGCCCATGAGCGACCTGCCCCTCGCGGTGAAGCAGCTCGGCTCGGCCGCCCTGAGAGTGCGTGGACCCGTCGCGATGACACGCTTTCTTCGCTCCGATGTCCTGGCAGGCAAGGGAATCCCGCACGGCGACGGCCGGCCGGTGCTCCTGCTGCCACCCGCTGTCGCCGGCGACTGGCTGATGCCCGTGATGCTGCAGTGGCTGCGCCGCATCGGCTATCAGGCGCACAGCTCGCAGATCTCCCTGCACGTCGACTGCTCCGACCGGACGATGTCGCGGATCGTGCCTCGCCTCGAGCAGGTCGCCGAGCAGCATGAAGCCAAGGTCACCCTGGTCGGCCACAGCCGTGGGGGCCTGCTGTCGCGCGCGCTCCTGACCGCCCGCCCCGACCTGGTCGAGCGCGTGATCTGCCTCGCCAGCCCGATCCACGAGCCGTTCGCCGTCACGAACCTCACGCTCGCCAAGGCCGCCGACCTCGCCCGCTCGCGCCTGCAGAAGGACCCGGCCCGGCTCACGATGGGCTGCCTCACGACAGCGTGCGCGTGTACCTACGGGCGGTTCTTCCGGACGGCGCTCACCCCCGGCCTGCCGCCGCTGATCGCGCTGTTCACACGGCACGACGAAGTGGTCCGCTGGCAGGCATGCCTCGAAGACGGTGCCCGCAACATCGAGATTCGCGGCACCCACCTGGGGCTGCTGGCGTCGCGCAACGTGTACAGGACGCTCGCACACGCGCTCACCGGTGAGTACGACGAACCCGGAATCACCTGGCAGGGCGAGCCCCCTTCTCTGGCGGAACTGGCGGCGGCGCTCTAGGGTCCTCCGCAAAAGGAGAACACGTTGCAGTTCACGATGTCCGTCGCCATGACCGATCCCTCGCAGTACGCCGCTCTCGCCCGGGCCGCGGAGGCGAACGGCTACCACCAGATCGCCGTCGCCGACTCGCTGTTCTGGTCGGAGCAGGTCAGCGACGCCTACCCGTACACCGCCGACGGCAGTCGGCTCTGGCAGGAGGACACCCCGTTCGTCGAGCCGTTCATGGCGGTGGCCCACATGGCGGCGGTGACGAGCCGGATCCGGTTCCTCACGCACGTCATCAAGGTGGCGACGCGCAATCCGCTACTGCTCGCGAAGCAGGTCGGCTCCGCTGCCGTGCTCTCGGGCAACCGCTTCACGTTCGGCGCCGGCATCGGCTGGCTCAAGGAGGAGTTCGAGTGGAGCGGCCAGACCTATGAGGGCCGCGGCAAGCGCACCGACGAGTCCCTCGACGCGATCCTCGAGATCCTTCAGGGCGGCTGGGTCGAGCGTGACGGCGACTTCGTGAAGTTCGGGAAGATCAAGATGCCCCCCGCCCCGACCCAACCCGTGCCGGTCTGGGTCGGCGGTCACACGCCCGTCGCCCTGCGCCGCACCGTGCGCTTCGCGTCCGGCTGGACCAGCGCCATGCTCAGCTACGACGACTTCGTGACGGTGCACGAGGAGCTCGAGGACATGCTCCTCACCGCCGGTCGCACCATCGAGGGCTTCCAGTACCAGGTCGCGCCCTCCGACCGCTTCGGGCTCGACGGGTACAAGGACCTGGAGGCCGCCGGCTGCACGGACGTCGTCACGGTGCCGTGGCTCTTCTACGGCGCGGGCTGGGACGCCCCTCTCGAGGAGAAGGTCGACGGCATCGAGCGCTTTGCGAAGGACGTGATCCAGAAATGGTGATGGAGCAGGTCACGGAGATGTTCGCGGGGTTCTCCGAGCACCCCGCACGGACGATGGCGCAGCGCTCCATGGACTGCGTCATGCGCAAGGATCGCGACGGCTGGTTGGCCCTCTGGGCCGAGGACGGCTGGGTCGAGGACCCCATCGGGACGTCGTTCATCGACCCCACCGGGCTCGGCCACCACGGCCCCGAACGGCGGGCCGCCTTCTGGGACAGCAACATGGCACCCAACAGCATCGTGTTCGCCCTGAAGGACTCCTTTGCCTGCGGCAACGAGTGCGCCAACGTCGCCGACATCACGATCACGATCGCCGGCGGCGCCACGACGACCTGCGAGGGCGTGTTCGCCTATCGCATCGACGACGAGGGCAAGCTGCTGTCGCTGCGGGCCTTCTGGGAGCTCGACCGCATGATGGCGACGATGAAGGGCCCCGACGACTGACGCCCGCCGCGGCCCTCGCCAGGCGGCGCGCTCTCTGGTAGAACGTGTTCCAGTTGTTGCGTTCGCGAGGAGGGGTATGTCCGCCGAGGAAGCCGTCACCACGGGCCAGGCCTGGAAGGACTTCTGCCGTGCCCTCGAGGCCGCCGGCGAGGTCGTGCTCA
>JAWWOJ010000374.1:0-2864 GCA_033851885.1 Frankiales bacterium
GTCCCCCCTGACGAGGCTGAGCGGATCGCGGCGGTGCGCCGCTTCGAGATCCTCGACTCGCCGCCGGACGGCGCGTTCGACCGCATCACCGCTCTCGCGGCCCGGTCCTTCGGCGTGCCGATCTCGATCGTGAGCATCGTCGACACCGACCGGATCTGGTTCAAGTCGCGGCACGGGCTGCCCGACGTGGCCGAGATCGGGCGCGACGCCGGACTGTGCGCCTCCGCCATCCTCGGCTCGGACCCGTGGGTCGTGACGGATGCGCCCGCTGACCCGCGGACCCTCGCCAACCCGCTCGTGGCCGGGGAGTTCGGCCTGCGCTTCTACGCCGGCGTCCCGCTGACCACGCACGACGGCTACAACCTCGGGACGCTGTGCGTCCTCGACACCGAGGCGCGCGAGGTGACCGAGGACGAGCTCGCGATGCTCACGGACCTGGCCGCGCTGGTGGTCGACCAGATGCAGCTGCGGCTGGAGGCTCGCGAGGTGCTGCGGACCGAGGCCCAGCTCCGTCGCGACGCCGAGCGGCTCGCCGACGCGCTGCAGGCCAGCCTGCTGCCGCCGACGCCACCGTCGGTGCCGGGCATGGACGTCGCCTCACTGTTCGTCGCGGGGGAGCAGGGCCTGCTGGTCGGCGGGGACTTCCTCGACGTCTTCCGCCTCGGCAGCAACGACTGGGCCGTGGTGCTCGGTGACGTCTGCGGCAAGGGCGCGCGGGCCGCGGCGCTCACCGGTCTGGCGCGCTGGACCGTCCGGGCCGCGGCCGTCCACCAGTTCGCCCCCAGCGACGTGCTGCGGGACCTCAACGCCACCCTGCTCGACCACGGCGACGCCGACGACCACTTCTGCACGGCCGTCTTCGGTCGGCTCGAGCTCGACGTGTGCGGCGCCTGGGTGACGCTCGCGACCAGCGGGCACCCGCAACCGGTGCTGGTGCGTGCATCAGGGCTTGTCGAGCGGCGCGGCCTGCCGAGCCTGCCCCTCGGGATGTTCGACGTCATCGACCCGGTCGACGACCGGGTCGGACTCGGTCCCGGGGACTGCCTCGTCTTCTATACCGACGGGATCATCGAGGCCCGCGACGTCAGCGGCGCGGAGTTCGGCACCTCGGGGCTGATCGCGGTGCTGCGCGCCTCGCTCGGGTGCGACGCTGCCGCGCTCACGCAACGGGTGGTCGACGCGGCACGGGACTTCTCGACGTACGGACTGAACGACGACGCCGCGGTCCTCGTCGTGCGCGTCCCGGAGGACGCGCGCGACGCCGGCCTCGATCGCCTCGTCGAGGCGACGGGCGTCAGTGCCGGCGACCTCGCGCTGCCCGGGTACGAACATGGGATGCCTGCCCCGGCCGGGGCCAACGAGGACCCGCCGTGACGCGGCATGCGGTCAGCGTCTACGAGCAGGACGCCGGCCTCGTGTCGGCGGTCGCCGACTTCCTCGGTCCAGCGCTCGCGGCGGGGTCACCGGTCCTCGTCGTTGCCACCCGCGCCCATCTCGAGGACGTGAGCAGGGCACTCGCCGAGGCGGGCATCGACATCGCCGACGCCGTCGACAGCGGCGTGTTCCGCACGGCCGACGCCGCCTCGTTGCTGGCGGCGTTCCTGCGGGACGGCCGGCCCGACCCGGACCTGTTCGACAGCGTGGTCGGGGAGCTGGTCCGCCAGCACGCGGCGAAGGCGCCCGGGGCATTGCGGGTGTTCGGCGAGATGGTCGCCCTGCTGTGGGACGCCGGCAACGTCACGGCCGCGCTCGAGCTCGAGGCGTTCTGGAACGGCCTGCTGGCCGAGGAGCCGTTCCGCCTGCTCTGCGGCTACCCGCAGCGGTTGCTCGACGCCGACGGCGAGGCCCAGGTCTGCGCCCACCACGACGGCGTCGTCCGTCCGGTTGCGGGTGAGCCGCCGATGCCGGGACGGGCTTCCCGGCGCTTCGAGCACACGCCCTCCGGTGCGCGCGCGGCTCGGGCCTTCGTCGCCGGGACGCTGGTCGCCTGGGGTTGCGGCCGGCTCGTCGACGCGGCGCTGGTCGTGGTGAGCGAGCTCGCCGGCAACGCGGTCCGCTACGCGCCCGGGCGGTTCACCGTGACGATCGAGCAGGACGGCGACAGCGTGCGGATCGCCGTGCAGGACCCGAGCCCGTCGCTGCCACAGCGACGCCCCGTCTCGACCGCTGCCACCGGCGGCCGTGGGCTCCATCTCATCGAGTCGCTGTCGAGGAGCTGGGGCACCACCGTCGAACCCGCCGGTAAGACCATCTGGGCCGTCCTCGGGGGCTGACTCGAGGGCTGACTCGGGGCTGATGTGACGCGGGACACTCCCGCGCGCCTGGTAGCGATCACCTTGTCGGGCAGGGCTTGTCGTGCAAGGACCGCGACGACAGGAGACGAACATGACCGACACAGCCGACCAGGCCAAGCACGGCCTCGGAGCGACGATCGCCGGCAAGGCCAAAGAGGTCGTCGGCGCCGTCCTGGGCAACGACTCGCTCGCCGCTGAAGGACAGCTTCAGCAGGCCGAGGCGACCGCCCGCAAGGAGGCCTCCGTCAAGGACGCCGTGGCCAGCGCCGAGGCCAAGCAAGCTGCTGCCGAGCTCACCGAGGCGCAGCGCCAGGCCGCCCGCCAGCGGCAGGCCGCCGAGGCCGCAGCGGAGGGGCGCGCCGAGTCCATCATCGACGAGGCCGACCGCAAGGCGGTCGTCGCCGAGGTGACCGCCGAGCAGCAGAGTGCGACCGAGCAGGCCCGCATCGACGCCGAGACGCGCCTCGAACTGCAGGCCACCGCGCAGCAGACCCGCCGGGAGCTCTCCGACGCGGACCGCCTCGAGCAGCAGGCGCGGGCGCGCGCCGAGAAGGAGCGCGCCAGCGCCGA
>JAWWOJ010000376.1:0-3910 GCA_033851885.1 Frankiales bacterium
CGAGCACCGCGACGGCAAGGTGGTCAGCGAGGCCACGGTGAAGCTGTCGGCCAACGACGCGCGCATCGTCGCCACCGGCGAGGGCAACGGTCCGGTCAATGCCCTCGACAATGCCCTGCGGCAGGCGCTGCTCGAGCTGTTCCCTGCCCTGGCCGCCTTCGACCTGGTCGACTACAAGGTGCGGATCGTCAGCGGTGCGCACGGCACGGACGCCGTGACCCGCGTGCTCGTCGACACCTCCGACGGTACGACGGAGTGGAGCACCGTCGGAGTGCACGAGAATGTCATCGAGGCCTCGTGGCAGGCCCTCGAGGAGGCCTACACCGCCGGGCTGCTGAAGCACGGCCAGTGACCCCGGCCGACGGGATGCTGGTGGTCGCGGCCGGCTTCGCCGCGGGCGGTGTCAACGCGCTCGCCGGTGGCGGCACGCTCCTGACCTACCCGGTGCTGCTGGCGATCGGCCTTCCTCCGGTCCTCGCGAACACCACCTCGTCGGTGGGCCTCGTGACGGGGTACGCCGGTGGTTCGCTCGCGTACCGGCGGGAGCTGGTAGGACAGCGGGCACGTGCCCTGCGGCTGATCGGCGCGGGTGTCGTCGGGGCGCTCACGGGGGCAGTCCTGCTGCTCGTGGTGAGCAGCGACGCTTTCGAGGGTGTCGTGCCGTATCTCGTGCTGCTCGCCTGCGGGCTGCTGGCCGTGCAGCCGCGACTCGCGACCTGGCTGCAGGCGCGCGGAGCTGCGGGGGAGCACCCGCTGTGGGTCGCCCAGGTGCTCATCGGTCTCGGCGCCGTCTACGGGACGTTCTTCGGTGCCGGGCTGGGTGTCGTCATGCTCGCCGTGCTCGGGCTGCTCGTCGCCGACGACCTGCAGCGACTCAACGCGCTCAAGGGCGTGCTGTCGCTCGTCATCAACCTGGTGGGAGCGCTGCTGTTCGTCGCGACCGGCAACGTTCGCTGGTCTGCCGCCCTCCTCGTCGCCGTCGGTGCGTTCGCCGGCGCGACGGCGGGCGTGTCACTGGCCAGGCGGCTGCCACCCCAGGGCATCCGCGCCGGCGTCGTGGTCGTCGGCGTTGCCGTCGGCGTGACGTTGCTGGTCCGTCAGCTCTGAGCGCGGGCGTCACTCACCGCCTGGGTGCCAGGGGTCCGCGGGTAGCCTCGCCGCGTGCGCATCTGCAGGTTCTCCGTCAACGGCGAGGTCGGCTTCGGGGTCGTGGAGGGTCCGGGCGCGGATCCGGCGGACCTGATCGTCGCGGCCCTCGAGGGGCACCCGTTCGCGCCCTTCTCCTTCACGGGCGCCCGGCACCGGCTGAGCGCGGTACGGCTGCTCGCACCTGTGCTGCCGAGCAAGGTCGTGTGCATCGGAAAGAACTACGCCGACCACGCGGCCGAGATGGGGGGCGCGGCCCCAGCGGCCCCCGTCGTGTTCCTCAAGCCCTCGACGTCGGTCATCGGCCCCGGGGATCCGATCCAGCTTCCGCGCAACAGCGAGCGGGTCGACCACGAGGCAGAGCTCGGCGTCGTCATCGGCCGGCTCTGCCGTGAAGTGCCGCGGGAGAAGGCGCTCGACGTGGTGCTGGGGTACACCTGCGGCAACGACGTCACCGCGCGCGACCACCAGAAGCTGGACGGCCAGTGGACCCGGGGCAAGGGCCATGACTCGTTCTGTCCGATCGGGCCGTGGGTCGAGACCGACCTCTCCCCAGCCGACCTGCGCGTGCAGGCCTTCGTCGACGGCGAGGTCCGGCAGGACGGGAGCACCAAGGACCTCATCCACGACGTGCCCGCCGTCATCGAATGGATCACCGCGTTCATGACGCTGCTGCCCGGTGACGTCATCCTCACCGGCACACCCGCGGGCGTCGGGCCGCTGGTTCCTGGCAATGCTGTGACCGTCCTGGTCGACGGCATCGGTCCCTTGACCAATCCGGTGGTCTCGCGATGACGGTGCGGTTGCGCGTCGCCCCCAGCCCCACCGGCGATCCGCACGTCGGCACGGCGTACATGTCGCTGTTCAACCTGGCCTTCGTCCGCCAGCAGGGCGGCCAGTTCGTGCTCCGCGTCGAGGACACCGACCGGGCGCGCTTCCAGGCCGACTCCGAGGCGCAGGTCTACGAGACGCTTGCCTGGCTCGGGCTCGACTGGGACGAAGGCCCCGACAAGGGCGGTCCTTGTGCGCCGTACAGGCAGAGCGAGCGGCTCGACACCTACCAGCCCTACGTCGAGCAGCTGCTCGGCGAGGGGCACGCCTACCACTGCTGGTGCACGCCGGAGCGGCTGCAGGAGATGCGCGAGGACCAGCAGCGGCGCAAGGTCCCCACGGGCTACGACCGGCTCTGCCTCGGCAAGACCTACGAGGACCGCGCCGCCCTCAGTGGTGCGCAGGACCGGCCGGTGGTGCGGATGCTGATCCCCGACGATGTGCCGCTCGCGTTCACCGACCTCATCCGCGGTGAGGTCCACGCGCCGCGGCCGGACGACCAGGTGATCCTCAAGGGCGACGGCTTCCCGACCTACCACCTGGCCGTCGTCGTGGACGACCACCTGATGGGGATCACCCACGTGGTCCGCGGCGAGGAGTGGATCAGCTCCACCCCCAAGCACCTGCTGTTGTTCGACTGGCTCGGCTGGGACAGGCCGCAGTTCGCGCACATGCCGCTGCTGCGCAACCCCGACAAGTCGAAGATCTCCAAGCGCAAGAACCCTGCGGCACGGCTCACCTGGTTCGTCGAGCAGGGCTACCTGCCCGAGGCGCTGGTGAACTTCCTCGGGCTGCTCGGCTACTCGCTGCCCTCGCAGGAGGAGATCTTCACGTTCGCCGAGATGTCGGAGACCTTCGAGTGGTCCCGGGTCAACACCGTCGGTCCCGTCTTCGACCTCGAGAAGCTCGGCTGGCTCAACGGGCACTACATCCGCGAGCTGTCCGAGGAAGACCTGCGGGCGCGGCTCGTCCCCTTCCTCGCCGACGCCGGCCTGTACGACGGATCCGCCGAGCACCTGGACCTGCTCGCCGGCGCCGTGCCGCTCGTGCAGACCCGGATGGCCGTGCTGTCGGAGGTCGTCGACCTGCTGCGCTTCCTGTTCGTCCCCGAGCAGGACTTCACCGTTGATCCGACGGCGGCCGAGAAGAACCTCGTGGGTGCGGAGGCGATCCTCACCGCCTGCGCTGACGCCCTCGAGGCGCTGGACGAGTGGACGGTGGAGTCCGTCCAGGCAGCCATGGATGCGGCCCTCATCGACGGCCTCGGGCTCAAGCGTGGCAAGGCCTACGCCCCGGTCCGCACCGCCGTCACCGGCGCCGGCATCGCCCCGCCGCTGCCCGAGTCGATGGCGCTGCTCGGCAAGGCCAGGGTGCTGCGTCGGCTGCGGGCCGCTGCCTGAGACCCGGGCGGGGCATCCGCTAGACTTTCCGACCGTTGCACGGCCATGGGGTATGGGGTAATTGGCAGCCCGACGGTTTCTGGTTCCGTTAGTCTTGGTTCGAGTCCAGGTACCCCAGCTCCAACCGCTTCTGCGGCATGGTGAGGCACAACTTCACATGCAAGGCCCGGTCAGCTAGCGGCCAAGGCTGCCACCCTCTCACGGTGGTCACGTGGGTTCGAATCCCATCCGGGCTACTAGGAAATAGCGAGGGTCACGTCATGTGATCGCGCTGTTCCCCTCCCAGCAAGAGGCCTTCCGCGAGCAGAAGCGGCGCGTGCGTCGTGAGGAGCTCCACAGCCCAGGCGACCTTGTCTTCGACGCGCTGGCCCGACGGCTGCCACCGGCTCCACAGCTCGAGGTTGGCCCGCCTGTTGTCGCCACGGTCGCCGTTGCGATGATGGACGCTTCGTCGCTGCGGAGCGGCCGACCAAGGGCCCGGGCCAGCACCAGCCGGTGCTCGGCGACCTGTGTGGCGCCGTCGGTCAACCAGC
>JAWWOJ010000377.1:0-3483 GCA_033851885.1 Frankiales bacterium
CCCTGCTCCGGATGGCTGGTGAACCACTCGAAAAGGTTCTGTCCGTGCACCCGACCGAACGCCGGTTCCCCGGTCCGCACCGACGTGGCCAGGTCATCCCAGGCCTGCTGGTGTGCGGTCGAACAGAGATAGCTGCACCAGGCACCAACGGCGTGAACGTCATCGCTGCGAAGCACCCGCGTCAGCCGGGTCGCGCTGAACTGTCCGTCGGAGCCCATCTGCACCGCACCGAAGGTGGCCGCGGCCCGGAGCAGCCGATGTAGCGCGGCCGGGTCACAGTCAAGACGGCCGGCAAGCTCCGCCGCGGTCACTCGCTCCTCCCCAAGCGCGTCGGCGACACCGAGCTTCCACAAGGTCGCGAGCACGTGAGCTCGGGCGAACTGATGACCGAGCTCGGCGGCCGCCAACGGCGCAGGCAGTAATCGGTCCGCCGCCCTCAACAGCAGCCCCCGCAAGGCCGTCACCGCCTTGATCACGAAAGCCGGCGGCACCTTTGCCTTGTCAGCCACGGCGTGTCCTTCCCGAATCAACACCGCGGAACCCGCAGATGCTTAGACTATGGGTCTAATGAAGTCCGAGGTCAAGCAGTCGCCCTTTCCCCTGCGGACCGCCAAGGCCGCGCGGACGCGCCAGGCGGTGATTGCAGCGGCCCAGCGGTTGTTCGTCGAGCATGGGTATGTCGGCACCTCGGTACAGGCCATCGCCGACGCGGCCGGGGTCAGCCGCGCGACCGTCTTCAACTCCGTCGGCCTCAAGCCGGAGCTGCTGCGCGCCTGCTACGACGTCGCGACCGTCGGCGACGACCTACCCGTGCCGCTCCCTCAACGGCCTGGCCTGCTCGCGGTGCGAGACGAACCAGACCAACGGCGCGCGATCGCCTTGTACGCCGCAGTCATCACCGGCATCGGCGAGCGGCTGTCCGGCACCTACGAGGTGTTCCGGGCTGCTGCTGCCACGGATCCCGAGATCCGCGCACAATGGGAAAAGATCCAGGCCGAGCGACTCGGGGGCTCCCGTGGCTTCGTCCGGATCCTCGCCTCCAAGGGCCCGCTGCGCGACGGGCTCGACGTGGAAGAAGCCGGAGACGTCGTCTGGGCCCACATCGACGCGAGCCTCTACCACCGCCTCGTCGCAGAGCGCGGCTGGTCCAGCACCCACTTCGAGACGTGGCTCGCGCGCTCCCTCACCACCTACCTGTTAAACCCAGCACGCTGACGACGGTCACGCGGCCTGGACAGCTTGGTTGACCCGGCTGAACGTGCGTCAAACCTGCCTTGCACGAGGGCACAGAGAGCGATGCTCCACCCAAGCTGATGCTCCTGTCCTCGGAGGCTCCGCGGCGCAGGGCGTCCGGCTCGCCCTGACTCCCGCGTCGAGCGCCGGGAGAACCTTCCTGCTACGTGATAGGACGTGACGGTGCCGATCGACGAGCTTGCCGTCCGACAGGCGGCCATGGCGTACGTCGGGGAATGCCGCGATAGCTCAGGCGGAACGATCACGCGGGCGCAGCTCGAAGCGTTCGGCTTCGACGGCAGACCCCTCAAGCTCATCGACACGGGACGCGGCATCCGCAACCCGGCTGAGCTGGCCGCCACCTTGACGATCATGAGCAGTCCTCAGGGCCCGTACGACGACGTCGAGACGCCGGATGGGCTGATCCGCTATGCCTACCGAGCGGGCGATCCCAACGGCGGCGACAACCGCAAGCTGCGACGGGCCGCCGAGCTCGGACTTCCTCTGATCCTTCTACAGAAGGTGGACGACGGCGTCTTCGTCCCCGTCTTCCCGGTCTATCTCGTCAACGACGACCCGGACGAGCGCTTCGTCGAGGTCGCCGTCGACGAAAGTCTGCGTTTCTTGGCCGGCACGCAGGTCACCGAAGATCAGCGCCGGTATGCCGAGAGGCTGACCAAGCTCCGCCTGCACCAGCCGGTCTTTCGCGCGCAGGTGATCGCTGCCTATGACCGGATGTGCGCGATCTGCCGCCTGAAGCACGTCGACCTGCTCGACGCCGGCCACATCCTCAACGATGCCGCCGGCGGGCAGCCGGTGGTGACGAACGGCATCTCGCTGTGCAAGATCCACCACGCCGCGTACGACCGCGACATCCTCGGCATCCGGCCGGACTACGTGATCGAGATTCGCGCCGAGGTGCTTCTGGAGGTGGACGGACCCATGCTGCGCCACGGACTACAGGAGGTACATGGCTGGAATCTGGAACTTCCCGCACGCAAGGCCGACCGCCCCGACCAGGCCGGTCTTCATGTTCGATGGGAAGCCTTCAGCGGCCGATGACCGAAACCGAGCTCGCAGCCCAGCGTCGTGCGTTGCTCGATACCGAACAGGTCTACGTCGCGAGTGACAGTCCCTTCCAGGCGCGGCTGCGGCTCCAGCAGGCGCTCTGGCGTCGAGCGAAGGGCTTGCACACGGGCCAACGCCCGCGCACCGGCGAACCGCTCGGCAGCATGCTCACCAACGTCGACGCGGCAGCAGGCGCGAACTACGTCGACCCGCCTGCAGTCGCGACTGCTCTCGCCGGAGTGCATGCGACGGCACTCGTCGATCGACGGCGGCTCGAGGGCAACCTGCTGTCGAGCCAACCCCTCGCCTTCAACCTGTTCGCGACCATGGCAGCCGAGCCTGGCCTTGAGACCGCCAACAGGGTGTTCCGCCACCTCTTCCCAAGGCGCATGGACACGGTCACCCGGATCACGTTCGAATACTCCCCCGAGCGCGGCGACCAGCTCTACCTCGGCAACCACTCGGCCTTTGATGTGTTCGTCGAGTACCTGTCTATGGACGGCACCCGTGGCTTCCTCGGAATCGAAGTGAAGTACCACGAGGATCTGCGCAACCCGACGCCGAGCGAGCGCAAGCCGCGGTACGACGAGGTGAGCTCGACCGCCGGCTGCTTCGCACCGGGCGCTGACCTTTGGCGGCCACCCGTGTGGCAGCTATGGCTGGACCACCTGCTGTGCCTGAGCATTCTCCAGGCAGGGAAGTACGACGAGGGGGCCTTCGTCTTCCTGGCGCCCGCGGGGAATGCCCCTTGCCGCTACGCCGTCCAGGAGTACCGCTCACTGCTCGACCATCAGTCGGCGTTTCTCGATCTCAGCCTTGAGAACGTCCTGTCCAGCATCGTCACGTACGCCGAGGGGACGTGGGTGCGCCACCTCTGGGACAGGTACGGCGATCTCGGGCCGATCCTCGCCACGGGCTGGCCGCCGATGCACTGACGACCAGCAATGGTTCATCCATGCAGGCCACTTGCCGATGGATCAGGCGTGAAGGTTCTGGCACTCAGACGAGATGACACCTGCACCCGCTGCGCAGCGCCGCTGCCCGCGGGGACCCGGGCCTACTGGGACGCGGCCGCGCGTGAGACGGTCTGCGCACCCTGCCTCGAAGGAGCCACGGTTCCGGACCAACCGGCGGCTCCGTCCATCGAACAACCGGCTGATTCAGCCGCCGGCGCCTCGGCGC
>JAWWOJ010000392.1:0-5072 GCA_033851885.1 Frankiales bacterium
GATCTCCTTGGTGGTAAGGGTTCTAGGGGTGCGCGAGGACGGTCGCGGTGATGTCACCGCTGTACGACGCACCGCTGCGGTGGCCGCTCTGCTTCTCGTGCCACTTGATGGGCATGGCCCAGGACGGCGCGTACCACCAGGTCTGGTCGCGGGTGCCGCTCTCGCCACCGGTGAACGAGGTCGTCGTCTCGATGACGTAGGTCAGAACGCTGCGCCCCTGGAGGTGCAGCACCTCGGTGCGCAGCACCTTGGTCGTGGCGTCCTCGGTGCGGTCCGCGCCGCCACCGTGGTTGTGCCAGCTCGCACCGACGCGCAGCGGGATCTCGACCCGCTTCTGCTCCGGCGTGAAGCTCGTCTCGCTGCTCTGCCGCACGCCCTGGCAGGTGACGGTCGCGATCTCGTAGTCGAGGAACACCGCCGTCGGCGTGTAGCGGTAGATGTGCCGTTCGTCGTGCTGGCCGCTCTGGCTCGGGAAGAACGGCACGTCGAAGTCGTAGGACGTCGCCGACTCCCCCGCCGCCTTCTTCACGACAAGGTGCGTGCTCGTCGGCAACGTCTGGTTGCAGAAGCTGACCGGACCGAACTGCACCTTCTCCTTGCCTTGCACAGCAAGGGGATAGGTCCCCACCGCCGGTACGGCGAGAGGGCTCTTCGGAGCCGAGGTGACCGCCTGGTTCGTGGCCTGGCCCGTCGGCGCCGTCGTGACATCCACCCGCGGGAGGGACGTCGCGGTGGACGTGGTGAGCGGCACGGCGATCGGGACGGGCGCGTGCGACGTACCCGGTGTTGGTGTCGGCGACGGAAGGGCCGCGAAGTCACTGCCGCCACGGGAGTAGTCGACAGGCTTGCTGCGGGTGTAGGCGCCGTAGCCCTGGAAGCCTGCGACGGCAACGGCGAGGACGACGACGGGCACCCAGACGCGCTTGCGCGTGAGGCGCGTGAGCAAGGACATCGAGCTGCTTTCGGGACGAGGGCTGACGGGGACGGGTCAGACGTCCCGACACAGCTCGTCGAAGGACATGGCACGCCGACGCATCCAGAAGCGCTCGAGGTGGGTGCACATGATGTCGATCATTTTGATAGGAAATGCCCCGGATGTTCAAGCAACTGCACGTTGCGAGTCCGTTCCGACATGATGGTGGGCATGACCCTCTACGACATCCCGTTGACGACCCTGTCCGGCGAGCCCGCGACCCTGCCCGAAGGCAAGGCGCTGCTGCTCGTCAACGTCGCCTCGAAATGCGGCCTCACTCCCCAGTACACCGGGCTCGAGCAGCTCCAGAAGACCTACGCCGAGCGGGGCTTCTCCGTGCTCGGGTTCCCCTGCAACCAGTTCATGGGCCAGGAGCCGGGCAGCTCCGAGGAGATCGCCGAGTTCTGCTCCGCGACCTACGGCGTGACCTTCCCGCTGTTCGAGAAGCTCGAGGTCAACGGCGAGGGCCGCCATCCGCTGTTCGCGGAGCTCACGTCGCACGCCGACGCCTCGGGGCACACCGGCGACGTGCGCTGGAACTTCGAGAAGTGGCTGGTCTCGCCGTCGGGCGAGGTCGTCGGGCGGTACTCCCCGCAGCTGGAGCCCGACGACCCGTCGCTCGTCGCCGACATCGAGGCCGAGCTCCCCTGACCTGTCCGCCTCAGTCGGCCGCGGGGCGCCGCATTGGCTGGGGGTTGCCGGTGAGCCCGTCCTCGGCGCGCTTGCGGATCGCCCGCAGGAAGTCGTCGAAGGTGTCGGAGCGCAGGCCGGTGTGGGGGAAGTGCGCCAGCCGCGCCTCGGCGCTGTGCTCATCCGCGAACAGCTGGTCGACGTCGGCGATGAGCGGCTCGAGGACCTCTGGGCGGATCCCGTCAGCCGCAAACCAGTCCTCCAGCGCCGCGAACTCGTCGGCGAAATCGATGTCCCAGTCCTGGTCGAGTGTCCACATGGCTTGCCCGAGGATGTAGAGCGGCGGGTAGTCAGGCACGGTCCCTCACGGGTGGAGATAGGCGGTGTGCACCTGCACTGTGCCACCAACCTTGACCAGTCTCACGACGACAGAGCCCGCGGGCACGACCGTCCCCTGCGCGCCGATGACGGTGCCCACGGGACCCGGCAGCGGCTCCACGAAGGTCTTCCTGGTCAGGCGAGGATCGGACAGGAAGGCACGGATCTCGCCCAGGTTCGACCGGAGGGCCTGCGTGATCAAGGCCTCCGCTTCATCGATGGTGCCGAAGCTGCTGAGGGGAAACGGGTTGCCGGTGCGATCCACCAGGAAGCGCTGTCGGTCGCGCAGGAAGTCGGGGTCGCGTCCGACGTGGCGCTGCAGGGTGTGGCCACCCGCCGCCTCGTGATGCACCAGGTCGACGCCGTGCAGGTCCAGCTCGTCGAGCGACGGCAGCGGCATGTTCTCGAGGGTGAGCAGCGCCGCGACGAACTGCTGACGGAGGTGCTCGGCGAGCCAGAGGTCGACCGGCGCGTCCGAGCCGAGCGGCAGGGCGTCCCTGCGCAGGGCGAGCATCACCCGCTCGGGCAGCTCGTCGTGGCCGCCGAACAGATCCATCCCCGCGGCCCGGTCGCCACGGACCCGGAACACCGCCGCGCCGGCCAGCTGACCACCGGCGAACCAGGCGTTGCCCTCGGTCAGGGCGTCGTAGAGCTCCTGCACCTGCTTCCAGGGCTGCAGCGCATCGGCAACGGCGGCGCCGACCTCGTGCCGCGCCTCGTGGCGGTCCCGGTCGCTGCCGACCCCGGGCAGCGAGCCGAACAGGGCTCCGATGGTCTTCCCGAGCCCCGCCGCCTCACTCGCGAGACCCTGCGCGAAGTGGGCGGCGTTGTGCTGGAGCCCGTAGCCGGAGGAGACCCTCGGGGCCCGGTCGGTGAGGTACTGCAGCTCCAGGACGAGCCGGGCGGCGGCGATCGACTCGCCCTCCGCCACCTCGGTGCGCAGGCCCAGGCACCGTCCCAGCAGCTGCTCCGAGGCGAGCCGCTCGAGCTGGTCGGCCTCCTGCGCCAGCGGCTGCAGGGCGGCGATCGCGCGGGCGTAGCCGAGCACCGCGTCGCACGCGGCCCCGAACGCGGACCGCATGTCGACCAGGCCGTCCGCCAGCCGCGACAGCCGCTCCTGGTAGTTCTCGCTCGGCCGGCCCACCCACGGGACGGCTGCCGAACGACGGCAGGCGGCCACCGCCGTACCCAGCTCGTCGGCGCTGGCACCGAGCAGCGCCGCCGCCCGCATCAGGTCCGACGGCCTGGCGAGGGTGACCGCGGTCGTCACTGCCGGGTCCGGGGTGAGCGGGCCATCATCGCGTCATACAGCGCCTGCTCGGTGCCGCGGTAGGACTCCGCCGCGAGCCGCAGGTTGTAGGCGAGCTCGCCCGCGCTCGTGGCCAGGGCGAAGGCGGTGCCGGCATAGACGTCGAGGAAGCGGCCGAGTGCCTCGCACGCCTCCGGGCTGGGGCTGGTCGAGCAGAGGTCCGCCACCCCCTCGTGGTCGTCGCACAGCGACCACAGCAGCCGGTGCACGGACGACAGCGGCACCGCCGCGTCGGTCAGCGCCGGCGGGCACCACTGCTGGTAAGGGCTGGCCGATGGAAGGGGCACGCGCGAACGGTAAACAGCGCAGGCCGACCGCGCTGCCAGCTGTCCACAGGGCTCAGGAGGTGTGCGGCAGCAGCAGCTGCTGGCCGACCCGCAGCGCACCTGAAGCCAGGTGGTTGAGGTCCCGGATCTGGTCCACGAGAGCCCGCGGGTCGTGGTGCGGAGCGACCCGCTTGGCCACGGCCCAGAGGGTCTCACCGGGCTGGACGGTCGTCTGGGTGTACGCAACCGGGGCGGCGGAGTCGGTCGAGGCGCTCGAGACACCGGTGCGGCCCACCAGGAAAGCGAGGAACAGCAGCGTCGCGAGCAGGGCCACGATCACGAGGCGGCCGCGGCGGGTGAGGTGAAGGGTGCTGTTCATCGCTGCTCCTGAGTCCTTTTTCGAACGGGTGTTCTTTCGAACGTCTGAGCCAATGTCTAACAGCCCGGTCCGACAAAATCCACGACACGTCGAACAAATGTTTGAGAGTTCGGTCGCACCGGGCTACGGTTCCAGCGTTCGACTGGATGTTCGAGAGGGAGTGCTGGCGTGGATCAGAACAGCGTCGACGAGGTGGGCGAGACAGTGCGGCAGAAGCCCGGCCGGAAGGCCGGCGTACCGCCCAAGACCACCCAGATCCACAACCTGCCGGACGGGCCGGCCGACAACGAGGGCCTGACCCCCCGACAGCGCAAGATCCTCGAGTTCATCCGCGAGAGCGTGGAGCGCCGCGGCTTCCCGCCCACCATCCGCGAGATCGGCGACGCGGTGGGGCTCGCGAGCACCAGCAGCGTGAGCTACCAGCTCATCACGCTGCAGAAGAAGGGCTTCCTGCGGCGCGACGCGACCAAGCCCCGCGCCGTCGACGTCCGGCTCCCCAGCGAGAGGGGACTCGACGACGGCCAGGAGCACCACTCCTTCCCGCAGCCGGCCTATGTGCCGGTGCTCGGCCGGATCGCGGCGGGCGGTCCCATCCTCGCCGAGCAGGCGGTGGAGGAGGTCTTCCCGCTGCCTCGCGAGCTCGTGGGCGAGGGCACGCTGTTCATGCTCAAGGTGGTCGGCGAGTCGATGATCGACGCCGCGATCAGTGACGGCGACTGGGTGGTCGTCCGGCAGCAGCCGACCGCCGGCAACGGTGACATCGTGGCCGCCATGATCGACGGCGAGGCGACCGTCAAGACGTTCAAGCGCAAGGACGGCCACGTCTGGCTGATGCCGCACAACGAGGCGTTTGCGCCGATCCCCGGTGACGAAGCCACCATTCTCGGACGAGTCGTCACCGTCCTGAGAAAGCTCTGACGGCGGCGTAACCCTCACCGCGGCGCGGTCGATCACCTCCCTGACCCCGCCGAAAAGGCGAACTGCCGTCCCAGACGGCAGCCGCAATGCCGCCCGACCCCTCGAGGGTGGCTGCCGAAGTGAGGACCCGTCCCGATGCGCACCACCCTCCTCAACAAGCTCGTCTCCCTGAACCACGCCGGGAAGGCCGTCGTCGTCGGCGGGCTCGCGGCCGTGAGC
>JAWWOJ010000408.1:0-13106 GCA_033851885.1 Frankiales bacterium
CCCTGTGCGAGCCGGGCGGCCACCAGCAGGCCGGCGTCCTGCACGAGCCCTCCCAGCAGGGAGGAGACCGCGATGACGACGGTGCCCGTCACGAGGACCCGGCGTCGTCCGAGGAGGTCGGCCACGCGACCGCCCAGCAGCATGAACCCGCCGTAGGTCAGGAGGTACCCGCTGGGCACCCATTGCAGCTGCTGGACGGAGAAGTGCAGGTCTTGGCGCATGTCGGGCAGGGCGACGTTGACGATGGAGGCGTCGACGAAGTCGAGGAAGGCGACGGCGCAGAGCAGCAGGAGCACCAGCCGTCCGCGTCGGGTGGACAGTGAGGTCATGAGAGCGCTCCGAAATCATTGGTACGACCAACGTTGGCGCTGCCAACAGTAACTGATCGTTGGTCCAACCAACAAGTTTCGTTACGCTGCGGGCATGAATCCGGCAGCAGGCGGGGAGGGCGCGACACCGGCCAGGCTCAGAAAGCAACCCACCTGGCTGATCAACCGCGCGCACGGCGTGTCCTACAAGCTCCTCAGTGAGGGCTTCGGGGCGGTGGGTACGCACGGCTACCACTACCGGTTGCTCGCGGCGTTGGCCGAGTTCGGGCCGTCCAGCCAGGCCGATCTCGCCCGCAGCACGGGCGTCGACGGGAGCGACGTCGTGGCCGCCTTGAACGAGCTGGCACAGCAGCGACTGGTGAAGCGGGCTCCAGACGCCACAGACCGGCGACGCAACACCATCTCGATCACGGCAGCCGGCCGTCGGCGCCTTACCGCGCTGGACGACGTGCTCGACGGCATCCAGGACCGCCTGCTCGCCCCGCTGTCAGCGGCCGAGCGTCGCCAGCTCGTCGTCCTCCTCGACCGGGTGTTGCACCACCACGAGAGCTGAGACCGCAGGCCTAGCGACGGTCCAGGCTGAACTCGAGGACCTGGGTGAGCCGGATGTTGTTGCCGGACGGGTCCCGGAAGGAGGTGTCGATGCCGTACGGCTGCGCCGTGGGCGGGTCGTTGAAGACCACCCCGCGGGCCGACAGGTCGTCGAAGGCCGCCTGGCAGTCGGCGGTCTCGAGGAACAACGTGCCCCCGGCGCCCTTGGCCACGAGCTGCGCGAGCTGCTCGCTGCTCGGCGCATCCAGCAGTGGTTGCGTGGGGACGGGCATCAGCACGAGGCCAACGTCGTCCTGTCCGACCGGGCCGACCACGAGCCACCGGAAGTTCCAGTCCTCCATGGTGACGTCGGACCGGACCTCCCAGCCCAGCGTCTTGGTGTAGAACGCGAGGGCCTCGTCCTGGTCGTGCACCCAGAACTGGGCGTTGGCAATCTTGATCATGAGGTTCTCCTGACGTCGGGGTCCAGCCGACCTTAGGGAGCCGCCCGCGCGTCGTCTTCTCGAAAGCTGCGATTGCGGCGGCGGCCGTAGGCCTGGGCGACACACGCCGGAATCCGGACGTAGCCCTCGGGCGAGGGCAGCGACCGGCGGTAGGCCATCGGGGACATCCCGTAGATGCGCCTGAACGAGGTCGTGAACGAACCCACGCTGGACAGCCCCACGGCAAAGCAGATCTCGCTGATGCTGCGGTCGGTGGTGCGCAGCAAAGCCGCCGCGCGCTCCAGGCGGCGAGTCAGCAGGTACTGGTGCGGGGTCTCCCCGAAGGCATCCCGAAACGCTCGGCTGAAGTGGCCAGGCGAGAGGTGGGATGCGCGCGCCAGATCGGCGATGGTCAGCCGCTCGAAGTAGCGGGCGTCGGCGAGGTCCTTGGCTCGCAGGACCCCGGCGGCAGCGTTCAGGTTGGCCACGCGTTCACTATCGCGCAACCCGTGCCGAGGATCGGGCGTCGCGGTCGGTCAGCGAGGGTTCCGGGGGGACCGAGGACACGTCAGTGGATGAGGCGGGCGCCGGCGAAGAAGTGCAGCGACTCGGCCGTGCCGACGGTGCCGAGTCCGCTTCCGGACCACATGCTGGCGACCGCGTCGGGGGTGGGGGGAGCAAGGACGGGTCGGATCTTGTTGACCCCGACGATGCCGGCTCGCAGCCGCTCGCCGACCCCGAGGGCCGCGTGCCAATCCTCGGAGAACACGTAGGCGGACAGGCCGAACGAGCCCTCGTTGGCCCGGCGGACGGCCTGGTCGAGGTCGTCGTATCCCTGCACGGTGACGACCGGGCCGAAGATCTCGTCGGCGATGCCGGCGATGCCGGGGCCGGTCGCGACGGCCGGCGCGAAGAAGTGCCCCGCGCTGTCGGGGAGCTGACCTGCCCGTGCCAACGTGGCCCCACCCGCGGCGTAGGCAGCGAGCTGCCCGACGAGCGCGGCATGGTGGGCGGAGTGAGACAGCGGCCCGAGCTGGCTGGCCGGGTCGTTGGTCGGCCCGATCCTGACCGACGCAAGGCGGTCCAGCAGGGCGTCGCGGACCGCGACCACCGAGCCCTGGGGGACGATGACGCGGGTGGGGCCGGCACACCACTGCCCGTTCAGGAACAGCATGGCGGCAACGATCTCCGTTGCGGCCCGGTCGATCTCGGCATCGGGCAGGAGGACCACCGGGTTGGAGCCGGAGAGCTCGAGGTCGAGAGGGCGCAGATACGGCGCACTGGCCGCCGCGACGGCCCGACCGCCGACGCCGCCTCCGGTGTAGGAGATCGCCGCGACCCGCGGATCGGTGGCCAGCTGCTGCCCGGCGGCGGCGGCCCCGTGGACGACCTGGAACACGCCATCGGGCAGGCCGGCCGCGACGGCGGCGCGGGCGATCAGCGAGGCCGAGCGCTGCGACCACTCGGAGGGCTTCAGGATGACCGGCGCCCCGGCCGCGAGGGCGAATGACGCCTTGCCGAGCGCCGTCGGGGTCGGCGCGTTCCAAGGCGCGAAGACCACAGCGGGGCCCCACGGCAGCCAGCGCTGTGCCACCGGACCGGAGTCCGTCTCGACGTCGGAGCTCAGCACCATCGGCGCGAGCTGACCGAGCCCGGCCGGCAGGGTGGTGGCCATGGCCGACAGCTCTCGGGTCGTGCTGAGCAGCACGCCGCTGTCGAGTGAGTCTGCCTGCGCGAGGTCGTCGCCGACCAGGGCGAGCTCCTCGCTGAAGCGGAGCAGGCGCTGCCCCCGCTCGGCGGCACCGAGGCCGAACCACCGGCCGTCCCGGTGGGCCTCGTCGGCGGCGGCCAGGGCGGCCTCGACGCTGTCGGTGTCGCTTGCCCGGGCCTGGTCGAGCTGCCCGCCGGTGTCGGAGTCGGTGTGCCAGGTGTCGAGCGTCGTGGTGGGCTCGCTGAGCTGGCCGGCAACCAGCTGCTCGGTGGGCGTCGAGAGGGTGGTCGTCATCGGTTCGCCGCCCGCAGGTCGTCGGCGATCTTCTCGCCGATCAAGATCGCGGTCAGGTGCGTGTTGGCCCTCGGGACCCAGGGCGCGATGCTGGCATCCGCGACGCGCAACCCCTCGATCCCGTGCACCCTGCCCTTCGCGTCGACGACGCTCGTCGTGGGATCGAGTCCCATCGGACAGGTGCTGGTGCAGTGCTGCGTGTCGGTGACGTTGCGCTGTGAGTACGCAGCGAAGTCGGCATCGCTCAGCGTGCCCTGCAGCAGCGTCGTCTCGGGCGTGATGAGGAAGCCCTCGAGACCATCGGCGAGTCCGCTGCCCGCGCTGACGTCGAGGAAGGCCGACTGGCTGGCCAGCGCCTGCATCTCCGCGACGACCCGCCGCATGCGACGACGGTCGATCTCGGAGTCGAGCATGTTGAGGTCGATGACGGGATCGGCCGAGGGATCGCTGGAGGCGAGTCGGACAGTCCCCCGGGACTCGACACGGTTGACCCAGCCGACCAGCACCCCGACGTCCGGCAGATGGTGCGACGTCATCGCGACGATCATGCCGTCCTTCGCGTCCGCGCTGACCCCGAGGTCGAAGCGCAGGCAGAACCGGCTGTGCCGCCCGTCGTTCGGCTGCGACCGCCCCTGCTCGCCGAGGTGCGCGGCCAGCACCAGGGCCGCATGGTCCTGGATCCCCTTGCCCACCGGCAGGTCCGCCACGACCCCGATGCCGAGAGCCCGGAGATCCTTCGCAGGGCCGATCCCCGAGCGCATCAGGACCGTCGGGCTGTGCACGGCGCCGGCGCAGAGCACGACCTGGTCGGCGCGGTAGTCCACGACCGCCCCGTCGCTGAGGGCGCGGACGCCCACGGCCCGGACTCCGTCGAGCAGGACGCGGTCCACGACCGTGTCGCCGACGACCGTGAGGTTGCGTCGATCCCGAGCCGGCTCGAGATAGCCGTCGTTGGTCGACACCCGGCGCCCCTCGCGCGCGTTGAACGCGTACGGCGAGACGCCGCTGGCGCCCGGTGCGTTGTGGTCCGGCGTCAGCTTGTGGCCGAGGGACTGGGCCGATTCCGCGAAGGCGAGGTCCATCGGCTGGCAGCTGTCCGGGGTGGGGCGAGTGATGGGGATGGGGCCGGTCGATCCGTGGTAGGCCTCCGCACCGAAGTCCTGGTCGCTCTCGATGCGATTGAGGAGCGGGAGCAGCTCGTCATGGGACCAGCCGTCAAGGCCGGCCGAAGCCCAGTCGTCCAGGTCCTCGACGGTGGGACGGATGGCGAACAGCCCGTTGATGGCCGAGCTGCCACCCGCCCCTCGTCCGCGCAGGTAGGGCAGCGGCGACCTCCCGGAGGCGTGCACCGCTGTGAGCGTCGGGTAGTACAGCTGCTGCCGGGTCGACTCGTCCTGCGACATCGGCATGACGTCGAGGGCGGTGACCAGCGGCGGGGTGGCTGCGCTCCGGTAATCCGGCCCGGACTCGATGAGCAGGACGCGATGGCTCTCGTCCTCTGTCAGCCGGGCTGCGAGGGCCGCGCCGGCCGACCCGGCTCCGATGACGATGGTGTCGAACGTCGTGGGCGTGGACGGGAGGGTCATGTCGCACTCATCTCTCACTGGCGAGGGTTGGGACGTACCACTGCGCCGGGTGGTGGTCCCAGGCGAGTGCATGCTCGAGCGCAGCACCGAGCGTCAGCACGGTCGCGTCGGCGCCCGGGCGTCGGCCGCACAGCTGCACGCCCAGGGGCAGCCCGTCGCTGCTCAGGGCGACGGGAAGCTGGAGGGCGGGGGCTCCGGTCATGTTGGCGGGCGGGGTGAACGCGGACCACTCGAGCATGCGTCGTACCGAGCCCTGGAGGTCTTCCGCGTCGAAGGCGCCCACGACCTGCGCCGGCCCGGCGGCCGTCGGGGTGAGGACGGCGTCGTAGTGCCTCGCCGCGGCCGCGTGCGCACCCGCGGCCTGCGCCAGCATCGCCTGGGAGAGCACGAAGTCGGCACTGTCCAGACCCGCGACCGCCTCGATGCACCAGCGGGTGAACTGCCGGAGCTCGGGCCACCTCTCCCGCGGCACCATCCGACGGGACGTCGCCGTGACGGTCGAGGCGAACACGCCCAGCATCGCGCCGACCAACGCGTCGTCCCACGGTCGGGGGTTGGGAGCGACGCACACCTCGTGCCCGAGCTCCTCGAGCGCGCGGACGGCGTCGTTGAAGGCGGTGAGCACCTCGGGATCGCAGTCCCCGATGCCGGTGTCGGAGTAGGCGAGGACCTGCAGCGGTCCGGCGGCGAGCGACGCCTCGTCGGGGGACTCGATCCGGTACAGGTCGTGCGGCGACCCAGGGGCGAGCACGCCGGCGAGCAGGGCCGCGTCTGCGACCGTCCGCGCGATCGGCCCCTCCACCGTCCAGCTGACGAAGCTCGACGCCGTGACCGGGGCCCGACCGCGGGAGGGCTTGAAGCCGACCAGGCCGCAGACGCTCGCCGGGGTGCGGATCGACCCCGCGCCGTCGCTGGCGTGGGCGGCCGGCAGCAGCCCCGCCGCGACGGCCGCAGCGGCGCCCCCACTGGAGCCGCTCGCGTAGCGCGACGTGTCGTAGGGCGTGACCGCAGGGCGTGGCCCGACGTCGGTCTCGGTGTAGCACGTCGGCCCGAACTCCGGAGCATGCGTCGTGCCGACCGTGACGGCGCCTGCCCGGCGGAGTGCGGCCACGCCTTCGCCGTCCACGTCGGAGACGAATCCTCGGAGCGGCCTTGACCCGAAGGTGGTCACCACGCCCTTGACCGGGTGGAGGTCCTTGTACCCCAGGGGAATCCCGAGCAGCGGGGGCAGCGGCTCGTCGGTCTTCGATGCCAGCCGACGGTCCGCAGCCGCTGCCTCTGCCTGCGCGAGATCGGGCGTGAGCGTGACGAAGGCGCCGAGCGACTCGCCGTACTCCTCGATCCTCGACTGGTAGTGCGTCAGCAGCTCTTGGGCGCTGAGCTGCCCGGATCGCAGCTGCCGGGTCTGCTCGACGACGCTGAGATCGTGAAGGCCGCTCACGAGCGGCCCTGCCAGCTCAGTCCGCAGCAGCCGAGCAGGGCAACGCCGAGCACGCCGGCGAGCACGAGCGCTGCGTGGGAGACAGGCCGGCCAACAGCTGCCGCGCGTGCGTAGGGCAGTGCCCGCGTCGGCGGCGATGCCGGCTGGGGGACGGCTACGGACGGGGCGGGCCCGGAGCTCGGCACCGGGTCGGCCGGCGTGACCCCTCCCAGTGCGGCGCCAACGGGCGGTGTGCCGACGGGGATCGCCGCTGCGCTGGGCATCGCGGCGGGCAGCTGACCCTCGGCCGTCGGCGGGGTGATCGCCACCGTCACGGTCGGCTCCCGGAGGAACACGTCCTGCGTCGGTGTCGTCACCGTGCCAGGCAGGGTGAGCACCACGCCGGGCAGTGACGTGCCGGTCAGCCAACCCTCAGCGGTGCTGCGCAGATCGAAGAGCACCTGGGTCTTGTCGGCACTCCAGGTGCCCGTCACGCAGCGAGGCGCGTGGTCAGGCAGGGCTGCCATCGGCTGGGCGCTCGTGCTGTTGACGACGCGGGCCAGCAGGGGGCAGGCGAGCACCGACGTCGACGCCGGTGCGACCTGTGTCGCTGCGGGGTCGAGGGTGAACGCGGCGACGAAGGCCGCGATCTTGTGCGGGTCGCGGCCGAGGCCGAGGGTCGCTGGCTTGAGCAGCACCGCCGCGGCCTTGTCCGGCGCGTCGGTGAAACCGACCGCGACGTCACCCGAGGGCACCCCCGAGAAGCCCGACAGCACAGCCGCGGACCCGGTGCCCGTCGTGTCGAGGACCTTCCAGTACCAGGCGGCGTCCTCGACGTGGCCACCCGAAGCCGTGGCGGCGGTCATGGGCAGCAGCAGCACGGTGGCCGCGGTGGCCAACCCGAGGGCAACAGCTCGTACGGCGGTCACGGCGCCGTCACCACCGGGGTCCCGCGACGGGCGGCGAGGTCGGCGTCGATCGTGGCGGCGGCGCGCCAGACCGCCGCGGCCGCGAGGAGCCCAGGGACCCCGACCGCCGCCAGCGAGCCGGTGACGCCGTAGGCGTCGGCGACGCCCCCGAGCCCGACGGCTCCGACGATCCCGCCGATGGCGATGCAGATGCTCGCGAGAGCTTGCGCATAGGGACGGGCGCGTGCCGGGATGAGGCTCAGGGCGGCGATCTGCAGGCCGACGATGACCGGCCCGATGCAGGCAAAGGCGATCCCGAAGGCGACGACGAACAGCACGAACACCGGCGAGAACCCGCCCGCGACGACCAGCACGGTGGCGATGGCGAAGAACCCCGCGACCTGGCGGGGGATCGCCGAGGGTCGCGCCGCGAAGATGCTGTCGCCTCGCCGGCTGTAGATGACGAGGCCCACGATGCTCGCGGCTGAGGTGTAGGCGAAGAAGACCCCGCGCTGCGCCGCGCCGAGATGCCACTGCTCCTTGAGGAAGTACGACGCGAAGGTGGCGAGGGGGACTGCCAGCAGGCCGAACACGGCGAAGCCGACGAAGATCCTGCGCAGGGTGGGGACGCGGAGCACGACGCGGCAGGCGGCACCGAATCCGAGGGCCTCGTCGACCTCCTGCGGACCGCGCTCCCACCGGCCGTAGCCCGGATCGCGGAGCCGGAGGCTGCCGAGCGTCCCAAGCACGGAGACCATGCCCAGGGTGAAGAACACGCCCCGCCAGCCGAGGCCGAGCGCGCTGCTCAGGATCGCGACGAGCAGCGGCGCGGCGACGTTGCCGACGAACTGCGCACTGCTGTGCACCGACATGGCCCGGACCCGGACGTCCGGGGGGTAGTACTCCATGATCAGCGGTGGGTGCAGGGCGGTCACGCTGCCCGTGCTGAGGCCGTCGAGGGCGAGCAGCACGATGAGGGCCGCGGCCGACCCCGCAAAGCCGGTGAACAGCGTCAGCAGGCTCCACGAGATCCCGGTGACCAACACCATCCTGATGCGCCAGCCCGGCCGCTGCGAGAGCAGCGCGATGGGCAGCGGACTGATCGAGGACGCCAGGGTCTTGACCGCGATGGCTGCTGCCGCCGCGGCAGTCGTGAGCCCCAGGTCGTCGGAGATGTCCGGCGTCAGCACGGTGAACGCCTGGCCCTGGAACGTGTCGATCAGCGACAGCGATGCCAGCGCCGACAACGGGTAGAGCGACACCCCCTTTGCCGCGAGCAGCTGCCGGAACCCGGCCGGCTGGACGGTCACGGGATCGCAGGTGCTTGCTGCGTGCGGAGGAAGTCCAGCACCGCCTGGTTCGCGAGGGCCGTGGCGTCGGTCGTGTAGTTGTGGCCGGCGCCCTCCAGCCGGACGAACTGCGAGTGGGGGACGGCCTCGTGCAGCTCCTCGCCGCGCTCGACCGGAACCACTTTGTCCTCGGTGCCGTGGAGCACGAGGACGGGGACCTCGATGCCGGACACCCGGGAGCGGGATCGGTACGCCGCGATGCCGCGTGCCTGCGTCGCCAGGGCGGACGGCCTGACGGGGATGTCGAGCAGGATCCGGACGTCCTCCTCGATGAGTGCACGGTCCGTGCCGCTGCCGTACATCGACTTCTTCATCAGTGGCGCGAACAGCCGCAGCGGGATGCGGTACTTCAGGGACGCGAAGCGCGCGGAGGACGCGGTCTCGTCGCTCGGGCACCCGGTGCAGCCGAGGACGAGCGAACGCACCCGCTCCGGTCGGGCCAGCGCCATCTCCTGCGCGATCAGCCCGCCCATGGAGGCGCCATAGACGTGCGCGGCGTCGACGCCGGCGGCGTCGAGGACCGCAAAGGCGTCGTCGGCCATGTCGGCGATGCTGTGCGGGCCGGCCGCGGGCAGGCTCTGCCCGATGCCGCGGTTGTCGAAGCTGATGACCCGGTAGTGCTGGGCAAGTGCCGGCACCACCCGGTGCCACATCCGCATCCCGTAGATGTGTCCCATGACGAGCAGCAGCGGCTCACCCGAGCCCTGCTCGTCCCACCACAAGGGCACTGCGCCCTCGGTCCACGCCATGTCTTTCCTCTCTCGGACGGTCGTCGGACTTGATCGCTCAGCGACCGAAGCAGTGCAGCTGGGTGTGGGCAGGGCCGTAGCCCGACTGCGGATCCCACGGCCGGTACTCCCCGTCGGCGCCCCCACAGGAGAGGAACGCGCCCTTGGCGCCGTTCTGGCCGCTGACGGCGTTCGGGTTGTACCAACCCGCCTGCGCGCCGGACGCGGGGGTGTACTGCTTCGGACCGAAGGCCCACGGCCCGAAGTCAGCGCCGGGTGCTGACGCCGGCTGCTGGAAGAACCCGCGCTCAAGGTTCGCCGGGGTCAGGTCAGGGCCGGCGCTCTGGAGGGCGTTGAACATGTTCAGCGCCGCGAGGTAGGCGGCGGCGTAGAAGGCCTCGGCCGGCTCGCCCTTGGGGTTCGCGAGCTTGAAGACGCGGTAGGCCTCGGTCTGCTTCTGCGGCTTGAACGTGCCCTCGTTGCTGAGGGCGTGGCTCCACTGCGTCTGGGAGTAGCCCTGCCCGAAGGAGTCGGCACTGGCCACGGCCATCCACTCGGGGTGGTACTGCTGCCCGTCCGCGGCCTGCGTGAAGAACTGCGGGCTGACGGTGTCACACGCGCAGATGACGGTCGTGACCCCGGCCGAGCGCATCTGCGCCATCGCGTTCGCGGAGTCACTGGCCAGGGTGCTCAGGTTGAGGGTGAACTCGTAGGTCTTGGCCGGCTTGCCTCCGCACGCGGTGAGACGAGCGGCCAGGTCCTTCCCGACCCGCTGGAAGTCCGGGTTGTTGGGGTAGACGAGACCGAACACCCGCTTGGTGTGCGTGTAGGTCGCGTCGCCCGCGAAGATGGCGGGCAACCCGACCATCCGCTGGCACGCTGTGTTGCCCGCCCACTGCGCGTAGTTCGAGACGCTGGTGCCGAAGCTGTAGGCGAACGGCCGGTACTGCTCGAAGAAGTGCTGGGACGCGGCCACGCCGCCCAGCGTGATGATCTTGTCCTCGGCGAGGTACTGCGCGTAGGCCGGAGTGGTGCCGACCGCCTCGCTGGAGATGTCGGCGAAGGCGTTCAGCCCCTTTGCCGTGTCGGCGTCGGCCTGCGCGCCGGCGAGGTTCTGCCCCTGGTACTCGGAGACCCAGTCGCCCTGACCCTTGAAGAGCTTGAGCTTCACGGTGCGGCCGTACAGCTCGAACTTGGTGTTGAAGTACTTCGTGTAGGTCTGAACGTCCTGGAAGTACGCCTCCTGGCTGGCCTTCAACGAGGGGCTCGCGGCCTCGACCGCGCCGGACTCTCCTGAGTGCGACGTCCTGAAGGTGACGTTGATCGTCGATGCCGTGACGCCGGGGGCGGTGGTCCCGCCGTTGTTGCCCGTGAACCTCGCTTTGCAGAGGACCGAGTACTTGGAGACCGGTAGCTGCCGCCCGCCCTGCCGACATGCGGCGCCGGCGATGGTGGTGCCGCCGCCGTTCGGAGGCAGTGAACCGCCTGGTCCTGGCACGTTGCCGGGCGTCGTGCCGGTCCCTGCGCCGCCCGTGGTCGAGGCGCCTGTGGAGGACCCGCCGGGCACCCCGGTCGTGCCGCCCGTCGCGTTGCCGGTGGTGGCGGCCTCGCCGGCCCCGGTCGAGCCGGACGCCTCCACGGTGAGCGGGGCGACGGTGGGCACGAACGCGATGACGAGCAGCAGTGCAACCGCCGCGGCCAGAGCGGGGATGTACCTCCGGGCCACCGTGGCCAGGTAGCGTCGGGCGGCCGCCTCGATCTCCGCACGGTCGGGCTGGGTGGTCATGCGTTCTCCTTCTGTGCGCAGGCGATCAGGTAGCCATGCGGTCCGCGGTGGGACGGCACGTCGCCCGCGCGGACGAGGCGCCGCACGTCGAGGACGGACAGCTGGTGACGTCGGGCGTACTCCGCGGTCGTGATCCAGTCCGCGTCGCTCGACGTCGCGTTACCGGAACGGTGGATGGTGCTGTCGTCCTGGCCCAGGTAGGAGGACACGACCTCCGGATGCCGCAGGACGGCGTCGGGCGCTCCCTCGGCGATCACCTCGCCGAGGTGCATGCAGGCGAGCCGGTCCGAGACGCCGGACACGAGGGGGATGTCGTGCTCGATCAGGACCATGGAGGCCCCGGTGCGCTCCCGGATGTCGAGCAGCAGCTCGCCGAGTGCCTCCGACTCGCGCTGGGCGATGCCGGACGACGGCTCGTCGAGCAGGAGCACCCGAGGCTGGTGGCCGAGGGCGCAGGCCAGCTCGACGACCCGACGGGTGCCCGTCGACAGCTCCGAGATGAACGCGTCGCGGTAGTGGCCGAGCCGCATCAGCTCCAACAGCTCGTCGACGGTGCGCGCGAGCGCCTGCTCGCTCTCGCGGGCGGCATGTAGACCGAGCGTGCTGGCAAACGGGTCCCGCACGGTGGTGTGCCGCTCCAGGGCCACGGAGAGGGTCTCCTTGACCGTGAGCGCCGGGAACAGCCGCGCGTCCTGGAACGTCCGGGCAAGCCCGCGCCGGGCCCGGGAGGCAGCGCCCTCGCCGGTGACGTCGACCCCATCGAGCAGGACCTGTCCCGCCGACGGTGGCAAGAAGCCGGAGCACAGGTCGAACGTGGTCGTCTTGCCGGCTCCGTTGCTGCCGATGATGCCGAGGATCTCGCCCGGAGCCACCTGGAGGGTCACGCCGTTGACCGCCCGGACCCCGCCGAAGGAGCGGCTCAGGCCACGGACCTCGAAGCGCACGCCCTCGCCGGGAGGTGTCCGGTGCCCAGCGGGCCGCGAGGTGTCGGAGCGCAGAAAGACCGAGCGCAGCAGGTCCGGTCGCTCGGTCAGCTCAGCAGTCGGACCGGTGAAGCGGACCTGGCCCTTCTCCATGAAGACAGCCCGCTCGGCCAGCGCCGTCGCCACGTTGACCGACTGCTCGACGACGACGACGGTCGTACCTGCTGCGTTCGTCGCGCGGACCGCGGCGAGCAGGTCCGCCACGACCGCAGGCGCCAGACCCAGGGAGAGCTCGTCGATCATCAGCAGGGTGGGCCGGCACAGCAGTGCCATCGCGATCGTGAGCATCTGCTGCTCGCCGCCCGACAGCAGGGACGCCTTGGCGTCGTGGCGCGCCGAGAGGCCGGGGAACAGCTCACGGATGGAGGCCTCGGTCTGCTGGATGAACTCCTGGTCCTTCTTCCACAGCAGTCCACCGAGTCGGAGGTTGTCGGCCACGGTCAGTGAGGGGAACACGCCGCGTCCGCCCGGGACGGTGACGAGGCCGGCCTGCACCCGGTCCTCGGGCGACCAGCCGCTGATGTCCTGGCCACGGAACATGACGCGCCCGGCGGAAGGACGGAGGATCCCCGAGATGACCCGGAGCACCGTCGACTTGCCGGCGCCGTTCGTGCCCAGCAGAGCGACGATCTCGCCCTCACCGATCGTGACGTCGACATCGAACAGCACCTGGATCTGGCCATAGCCGGCATCGACTGACGCGACCTCGACCAGCGGGGTCGCGCCTCCTGCCGCACCCACCACCGTGCTGGTGACGCGAGGCGCCGGGGCATCGATGGCGACCTCCAGCCCGAGCTCCCCGTCCAGACCGTGGCGGTGGGCGGCGAACCGTGCCAGCCGATCTCTGAGCCCGTAGGCGATCTGCCCGAGGCCCCCGGGCGCGATGACGAGCAGGACCAGCAGCCCGGCGCCGGTCGCGAGCAGCTGGAGCGGTCCGTGCAGGTAGTACTGACAGGCCTGGACGTAGATGCCGCCGGCGATGGCACCGGGCAGCGAGGCCACACCGCCGATGACGACCATCGTGAAGATCTGCAGACT